>NZ_JBGSXF010000712.1:0-22357 GCF_041751555.1 Persicitalea sp.
TTCCTCAGCACGCCTCTCTACGTTTCCGACCCCGACTACGAATACATCTACGCGCCAAATCAGGATGTCGTGCGGTTTGGCAACCATATCAGAACGAACACTCATTCCCTGCGCAACGAGCCTCTCCTACCCACCGACACAACTGTTATTTTGCTCACGGGCGACTCCGTAGTGCTGGGAGGCAGCCTGACGGACAACGATAGCCTGGCCTCTACCATGCTGGAAAACCGGCTGAGCAAAACGTTGGGAAGGCGGATTCGGGTACTTAATGTGGCGGCTGGCTCGTGGGGGCCTGACAACGTGGCGGGCTATCTGAAAAAACACGGGCTTTTTAACGCCGACTTGCTCTGTCTGGTAGCCAGCAGTCACGACTACCACGACCACATGGATTTTCAGGATGTAGTGGGAAACGATGTGAACTACCCCGATAAGCAGTACGATTTTGCCTTGGAGGAACTTTGGGATCGGTACCTCTATCCTCGTTACGTTAAAGATCTCATTCACCGTAAGCCCTCTGAAACGACGACCACGGCACTTCTTCCCCAACCCTCTTCAAACGCTCCTTCTACCATCCAAAAGCCGGGTGTGGGCCTTAACCCCGGTTTCGCCCAGCTGAAGGAAATAGCCCAAGAGGCAAATATTCCTTTTTTCATTCTTTTGCATCCCGAAGTATCCGAAGTGGAGTATGGCCATTATGACGAAGAGGGCGAAGCCATTCTCCAGTACGCCAAAGCAGACAGTGTGCGACTGATACGCGAATTGGATCTGGGTATTAGCCCAAAATACTATCGTGACAATGACGTAGTACACTATACTTCCGAAGGACAGCGATTTTTGGCCGACAATCTTTACCCGATTTTTCTACAGTATTTAAAAGCTAAGAAATAATGCGCGTCCTAATTATCCATAATCAGGCGTGGGCGCATTATAAGTCTGTGTTATTTCAAGAAATCGACAGGGAGTTTAAAAAAAACTACCCTGATAGCGAGTTACTGGTCGCTCACATAGCACTCCACGAGCAAAGTCGCGCCGTGATGACTGACGATGAAACGGTCATTTACGATTACCCGCAAAGAATCTTGTTCCAACGTAGTCTGGATTCCGTTTCCTTCTCTGAACGATTGCGGGCATTGTTCAAGACCTTTCGCGACTTCAAGCCCGATGTTCTGAATATCAACGGCTGGTTTGATCCAGCGCAGGTAGTACTGGCGCTTTACGCCAAAAAGCTAGGTGTGAAGTTGGTGATTTCATCGGAATCTTCCCAACTTGACCGACCCCGTAAAAACTTCAAGGAATCTTTGAAGACCCGCTTTCTAAGGCGGGCAGACGCCTTCTTTTGCTTTGGTAAAACTTCGGTCGAGTATTTAAAGTCGCTGAGCGTGTCAGAGTCATTGATTCCCGTGAAAAGGGCAGCGGTAGTGGATAACGAACGCATCGCCCGGACTTTTGCCGAGGCAGCGAGAGGCGCCCAAGAAAGAAAGCATCGTAATTTTATCTATGTCGGGCGGTTGGCCTCAGAAAAGAATCTTCCTTTACTCTTGTCAGCTTACCGGAATTGTATAGAAACCGCACAGCACGCCAACTGGGGTCTAATTTTTGTAGGCGATGGCCCGATGAAAGGACAATTGATAAAAACAGCAGCCGAACATGGACTCTCCGGCGTGACATTCGCCGGTGGCATGCCGTGGCACGAAGTACCCACTTACCTGGCTCAAGCCGATGTCCTGATTCTCCCCAGCCTTTCTGAACCCTGGGGGTTGGTAGTCAATGAGGCGATGGTATGTGGGTTGCCCGTTGTGGTTTCCAGCCAGTGTGGTTGTGTGGGCGACTTAGTACAGCACGGACAAAATGGCTTTACTTTCGATCCTGAGGAAGAAAAAGAACTGACTGCTGCTCTACTACACTACATCAACCATCCCGATGACGTAGCGAGGCACGGGGCTAAATCTCGGGAATTGATCGCCCCTTTTTCTCCAACTGCTGTCGGGAGGGAAATGGCTGCGGCTTTCCAGCGACTGGTCATTTAAATACCATAGAATGCGAATATTGAATATTTGTGCGTATACATGGGAGATCGGTGGTCCGGCGAGGATTATTTTCGACCACACGACCGAAGCTTTGAAAATGGGTCACGAGGTAGATATCCTGAGTCCCATGACACCGGGTGATGAGATATACGACGTACCGACCGGGGCAAGGGTCATTCCCTGTATCAGAACTACTCCCGTCAGTCGATTCTACCGGGAGTTTTCGGTGGGGTTGTTAGGATATTTGAGAAAGCACATTCAGGAATACGACATTGTCCACATTCATGGCATCTGGCATTTCGGGAGCCTTGCTCCATTTTTAGTTAGAAACAGGGTTCCCAAAGTCATTACGATTCATGGGCTGCTGGACGAATGGGCGGTCAACCATCACAAGTGGAAGAAAGACCTGGTTACTTTGCTTTACCAGAAATCTATTTTGGCAAAAGCTGATTTGATCCAGATAAACAACGCCGATGAAGAGAAAAATGTGATCGATTACTTAGGTTTCCGTCCCAAAAATCTGGTTACCATTCCCAACGGCATTAGGATGGACGAATACCAAAACTTGCCCCCGCGGGGTAGTTTCCGGCAGCAATTTGGCATCCCCGAAGAAAAAAGACTGGTACTTTTCATGGGTCGAATGAATATTAAAAAGGGCCTGGACCTGTTATTACCCGCCTTTGCCGACTACCTACGAGAAAATGACGAAGCCATACTTATCCTGGCTGGGCCAGAGGACGGCTATCTGGCCGAAACCACAAAGTTTATTGCAGAGAATGGACTCGCCGAAAGCATCAAGTACGTGGGAATGCTCACCGACACCACCAAACTATCAGTGCTCGCAGACGCAGATTTGTTTGTGCTACCCTCCTACTCCGAGGGCTTTTCGATCGCCGTGTTAGAAGCTCTCGCGTCTGGTGTGCCTGCATTGGTTTCGGACCGGGTTGGTTTCGGAGAGTACATCCGGAAGTACGAGGCCGCTTACCTCACTCCACTTACCGTTGATGGCGTGACCGAAGGCTTGTCAATCATGTTGGAAAACGATTCAACACGCGCGGCTTACGCCAAAAGAGGGCGGGAAATGGTCGCCCAAAATTTCGATATCACCCAAGTGGCTAAAAAGATGCTCGCCGCTTACTCCAGCGTCCTGCGTTCTTAGGCCCAGCTTTTCTTACCTTTGCCCTATCATCAGGCATAGTCCCATGGCCGATCTATCGGTAATTATTCTCACGCACAACGAGTCGCGGCACATTCGCCGATGCATCGAAAGCCTGCGGCCCGTGACCGGCCAGATTTTCATCGTCGATTCTTTCTCGACGGATGATACCGTAGCTATCGCAGAGAGCTTAGGGGCTGTTGTACGGCAAAATACTTGGGTATCTTACGCCTTCCAGTTCAATTTTGGCATAGAAAACAATCCCTTCCCGACGGCTTGGCTCATGCGGATGGACGCCGACGAGTATCTTACACCTGAATTGATTGCCGAAATCAACGCTAAACTGCCGACTATCGACTCCGGGACGGCAGGACTGTACGTGAAGCGCCGGGTCTTTTTCATGGATAAATGGATCAAAAATGGCGGGTACTACCCTATTTGGTTGCTACGCTTATGGCGAAGCGGGCAGGGTCGCTGTGAGGAACTTTGGATGGATGAACACATCAAGGTCGAGGGCGGCGGCACCCAGAATCTGGATCATGACATTGTCGACCACAATCTCAACAACCTTACCTGGTGGACGCAGAAGCACAACAACTACGCTATTCGGGAGGTCATCGACCTGTTAAACATCAAATATAATTTTGAAGAAAAGGCAACCGTAAACCCTGCTTTTTTTGGCACCCAGGAACAACGCACGCGTTACTTGAAAATAAAGTACGCCGGACTTCCCCTTTTCACCCGCCCTTTTTTGTATTTTGTGTATCGATACTTTTTCAAACTCGGCTTCCTGGACGGTACCAAAGGTTTGATCTGGCACGTGTTGCAGGGATTTTGGTATCGCTTCCTGGTCGATGCCAAAGTTTACGAAGTATATCGCATGGCGGGCCGCGACAAATCCGACATCATCAATCATTTTTTGGTAGAATATGGAAAAGACCTCGCAGCCCCAAACCGATCTATCAAAATATAACAATAGCTGGTACCAGCCCGGTGGCTGGCTAAGGCGCTTTGGCTGGCACTTGGCGGGGAGAGTGTTTATCAATACTTATTTTCCATACCCAGTAGCTATGAAAGTCGCCATTTTGAGATTCTTTGGCGCGAAAATTGCCGTAGATGTGATGATTAAACCGAAAGTAAATATCAAATATCCTTGGTTTCTTACGATAGAGAAAAATGCCTGGATTGGGGAGAAGGTTTGGATCGACAACCTGACAGTTGTTACGATCGGCGCTAACAGCTGTTTGTCGCAAGGGGCTATGCTGCTTACTGGCAACCACGACTATAAAAGCCTCGGCTTTGAACTACGTTTGGCACCAATTGTGCTTGAAGCGGGGGTTTGGATTGGGGCACAGGCGGTTGTTTGCCCTGGGGTAGTCTGTGCTTCGCACGCGGTGCTGTCGGTAGGTTCGGTGGCCACGAAGAATCTTGATGCTTACGGAATATACGGTGGCAATCCTGCTCAATTCATCAGAAACCGGAACATGTCCGATGAAAATTAGCATAATCACCGTGGTGTTTAATGGCGAAAAGACAATTCGCGAAACTATAGTATCAGTACTTTCGCAAGATTACGAAAACGTGGAGTACATAGTAGTGGATGGCAACTCCCAGGACGCTACAAAGGAAATAGTGGCGTCTTTTGGTGATGCGATCACCAAATTTATTTCTGAACCGGACAAGGGGCTTTACGACGCCATGAACAAGGGAATTGGCCTGGCCTCTGGAGATGTTATCGGTTTCTTGAACGCAGACGATTTGTATGCAGATGCCAGGATTCTATCAGAAGTATCGACCACTTTTAAAGGTTCAGATGCTGATGCCGTTTACGGAGATTTGCAGTACTTCGACGGAACGCAAGCTAAGCGAGTCACACGCCATTGGCGAGCGGGTTCCTATCGGAAAGGGATGTTCTTGTGGGGTTGGATGCCACCACACCCGACGTTTTTTGTCCACCGCAACTGGTACCTTACCCACGGAGGCTTCCGGCTAGACATGGGCTCCGCTGCCGATTATGAATTGATGCTTCGTATGATCCACATGCATGGAGCTAAACTGGCTTATGTCCAAAAAGTTCTTGTGCTAATGAGGGCAGGTGGCGTGAGTAACGTATCCTTCAAAAACCGCTTAGCGGCCAACAGAAACGATCGGCGAGCCTGGCAGGTGAACGGAATCAAGCCCTACCCGATGACTACCTTTATGAAGCCTTTTCGCAAAATCTTACAATTTATTCGCTAATTTTGGCCTTGTTTTCCAATTTTTACAACCATTTGATAAGTTTATGATCCATTAGCATGGTTGATTTTGGAAAAAAGCATAAATAATTGCCATATTTACCACACCTGAAATTCTGATACCTTTAAGATGTATTCAATTGTCTTAGAGAGACTAACTCAGACTACGCCATGATACACACTATATTCACCGACATTCTGGTAGGAGAATATTTCAATGAGTTAGCCAGCCGAGAAGTTTATCAATGCCTGTTATCCTTCCTGGTCTCTTGCTTCCTGTCCATTGTCTCTATACCTATTGTAATAAACATGTCTAATTTGCTGAACCTGATGGCGAAACCAGGTTTCAGAAGTTCCCACGACACTAACACTCCCACGTTGGGTGGGGTTGCCATCTTCGCTTCCACGATTATCGCATACTTTTTATGGCCTCATTCGGAAGAGATTGCCGACTCCAACCTGGCGAATCTTTCGATGGTTGGTTTGACCATGCTTTTCTTTCTGGGCTTGAAAGATGACATCCTAGCTTTGGATTCTACTAAAAAACTTCTGGTTCAAATCCTGGCTTGTCTTACACTTGTATGGGTTGGAGGATTTAAAGTGGACTACCTATACGGTATTTTTGGCTGGTTCTACATCCCTGATTTGGTCAGCATTCCACTGACTATCTTCATTTTCATTTCGCTCATCAATGCTATTAACCTTATTGACGGTATCGATGGACTTGCGGGCGGCATTAGTTTGATCGCCGGATTGTGGTTCGGCATTTGGTTCATGCTCAATGGTCATTTTAGTTTGGCCAGCCTAGCCTTCGCCCTTTCCGGTTCACTACTTGGTTTTCTGCGTTTTAATTTTTCCAAAACCAGCAAAATATTTATGGGTGACACGGGTTCTCTTATCGTTGGCTTCTTACTGTCATTCTTCACCATCGAGTTCCTGCGACTCAATGTTAGTTATCGCAACGATCCCAACGCCTTTTTCAACGCCCCAATCATTGTAATGATAGTGCTGATTGTTCCGATCTTCGATACCCTACGGGTATTTTTGGTTCGGTTGCTGAATGGCAATTCACCCTTCACTGCCGACCGCAACCACGTACATCACATTCTGCTCGACAACGGTCTTTCACATTTGGGTGTTTCACTTATCCTTTGGTCGGTGACTATCGTCAATACAGCTCTCTTCTTCGCCTTTCATGGCAACATTTCCAACACTTTATCGATATGCATTTATATCGCCATGTTTTTCCTGTACATGGCTGCTGCTTATTTGCTAAAAAAACGAGCGAATTTTGTCAAGAAGCGCAAGGGCTTACGTATAAGCCCCTCTTACTCCGATCGCCCCCAATCTTTGACCAAAAGATTCCTTAAAGACCTCTGATTTATTTTGTCAGGAGTGAAATACCCTCTCTTTCTAAATCCTTGCTTCTACTGCTTACTTTCTGGTTTGTTCGTACCTTAGTGGTGAAATTTCACCCTATATTCCTATGAACCAAAAAATTAGAAAAGAAGATGCCTTGGACTACCACGCGAAAGGGCGTCCAGGCAAAATTCAAGTCATCCCTACCAAAGAGTACAATACACAACGGGACCTCTCCCTTGCTTACTCACCCGGTGTCGCCGACCCTTGTCTGGAAATCGCTGCCAACCCCGAAGATGTCTATAAATATACTGCCAAAGGCAATCTAGTGGCGGTCATTAGCAACGGCACTGCCGTCTTGGGTTTGGGTGACATCGGCCCAGAGGCTTCAAAACCAGTAATGGAGGGCAAGGGGCTACTTTTCAAAATATATGCAGATATCGATGTATTTGACATAGAACTGAACACCAAAGATGTGGATGAATTCGTCAGGACTGTTCAAATTCTGGAACCCACTTTTGGCGGCATTAATCTGGAAGATATTAAATCGCCCGAATGCTTCGAAATTGAGACGCGGCTTAAGCGTGACTTGAAAATTCCGGTCATGCACGATGACCAGCACGGTACCGCCATCATTAGCGGCGCGGCTCTTTTAAATGCATTGGAAATTGTGGGCAAAAAAATTGAGGAGGTGAAGATCGTTGTGTCAGGAGCAGGGGCTTCCGCCATTTCCTGCACCAAATTGTACCTTTCGTTGGGTGCCACGCCCGCTAATATTGCCATGTTCGATCGAAACGGTCATATCAATACCCAACGTGATGATCTGGATGAGATGAAGGAAATCTTCGCAACGGAAAAAATATATGAGACGATGCCCGAGGCCATGGTAGGCGCGGATGTTTTTTTGGGTCTCTCAGTGGCCAATATAGTTTCGCAGGATATGGTCAGGTCGATGGCAAAAGATCCTATCGTATTTGCAATGGCCAATCCCGATCCGGAAATATCTTACCCCGAGGCCACCGAAGCCCGCGATGACATCATCATGGCCACGGGCCGTTCTGACTATCCAAATCAGGTCAACAATGTACTGGGCTTTCCATACATTTTCCGAGGTGCTCTGGATGTGCGCTCTACGGAAATCAACGAGGCAATGAAACTGGCCGCCGTACATGCTTTGGCTGATTTGGCTAAAAAGTCTGTTCCGGACATCGTGAATATGGCTTACAACCAGGAAACGCTCTCTTTTGGGCGAAACTATATTATTCCCAAGCCAGTCGATCCACGCCTGCTTACGACCGTGGCACCGGCGGTGGCCAAAGCGGCCATGGAGACTGGCGCGGCCCGGCAACCCATCACCGATTGGGAGGTTTACGAGCAGCAACTGGCTACGCGGCTGGGGCGCTACGAACGGCTATCGCGCGTAATTCTTAACAAGGCTAAAACCAGTCCGAAGCGGGTAGTCTTTGCTGATGCTGAGAATGTACAAGTACTTAAAGCCGCGCAGCAAGTACGCGATGAAGGCATCGCAGCACCGATACTGCTGGGTAATCTTGCCGCGATTCATGCCCTGATCGACGAACACGATCTCGATTTAGGCAAGGTTAAAATTATCGACCCGCGCTCACCCGAAAGTGAAGCATCCATTGACCGATACGCACAGCTGTACTATAAAAAGCGACAGCGGAAAGGCATGACGCCCTCCGAATCGAGGCGAACCATGTTCTATCGTAACTACTTCGGGGCGATGATGGTAGAAAATGGCGAAGCTGACGCCTTCATTTCGGGTCTGACTCGTAACTATCCCGATACCATAAGACCCGCTCTACAGGTAATTGGTAAGGAAGAAGGTGTCGATCGTGTTGCGGGCATGTACATCCTGCTCACGCCCCGTGGGCCACTGTTTTTCTCGGACACAACGGTCAATCTGGACCCAACGGTTGATGAGTTAGTAGAAATCACTGAACTGACCGCCAAAGCTATTGATCGTTTCAATATTAAGCCTCGCATTGCGATGGTGACCTACTCCAACTTTGGCAGTGCGCAGGGCAAAGACGCCGAAAAGATGGGCGAGGCAGTGGCGATTCTAAAAGCAAAACATCCTGACATGGTAGTGGACGGTGAAGTGCAGGCTCACTTGGCCTTTGACACCGAGCTTCTAAAGCAGAATCATCCGTTCAGCGAACTGATCGAGGGTGGGGCCAATACGCTGATCTTCCCAAATCTTTCGGCTAGTAACATAGCCTACAACCTACTAAAAGAAGCCGCACAACTGGAAACGATTGGGCCAATCCTGCTAGGTCTCAAAAAACCTGTTCACGTGTTGCAGTTGGGTAGCTCAGTACGAGAGATCGTCAACATGGTAGCGATTGCCGTTGTGGAAGCGCAAATAAAGTAAGCTTATGTGAGTTCTATAATAAAAGGAAAGGCAGCAATTCGCTCGGAGTTGCTGCCTTTTTACAAACGAAGTCCTTAAGGTGAACTAGCGTCCTACCGCTAGATTTACCGTCATGACATTGCTATGACGATTTGTATTAATGATCAGTTGCTTGATCATACTCAGATGCGAAAAAGTAAGCATATGACCAGCCTTCGGGATAGTAATGAACTGAGATCTGAGACTTGGAATCTGCTGTTTAGCAAATTCTATGTTTACCGGATCGCCAATCCAATCGTTTCCACCCTGAATGACAACCACAGGCATAGTTAACTTTTTCCAAACTGGCAGCATTTTACGCAGTTCGTCAGAGTGAACGTTCTTTTCAGCAGTGGCAATGTTGAATTCTCTTGGCAAGAATAGTTGGATGAGGCGGTTGCGCCCGTATTTAGAAAACCAATAAAACTTCTCGTTGTCAGGGTCGATAACGGGCGAAACCATAATGAGTTGTTTCACCTTTTCGGGAGCCATCGAAGCCATAGTAGCGGCAATCGGGGCACCATAGGAGCGGCCTAAAATAATGGCAGGTTCCTTGGATTTATTCAAATCAAGAACACTGAGTAGGCACCTGGCCTGCGTTTCAATTGATCCGACAGCCTTACGCCTTTTCAACCAGGAATTACCGTATCCAAGCCGGTCGACCGACACAATATGGAATTGTTTTTGCAACACGGTATCGTCAAGCATATTCATATAGCCCCACCACGCCCCGGGAGCTCCGTGAATCAGCACCAGAAGCGGTAGTGTATCGGCTCCTGTACTAGCTACTTGAATGCAAAGAGTATCGTTTTTAATGCATTCCAACTTGGGCTTTTGGATATTTACGTAGTGCTTCCGAACATCACGAGGCGTGGTACGGTACCGCGCAAAGCAACCCGAAAGTAAAGTGGAAAACAGAAACGCGTAAAGTATGTATTTGAATTTCATGTAGAATTTGAGAAGGCACGGGATCGATGTTGGTAAAACCCTATTTTATATACGCGGAATCTAGATAAAGGGTTTCATCACAATACTACAAGAATTATTCCATTGATTTTGTATAAAATTACATTCACCATAAAATGTTTTTTCAATATTCATTGTTTGGCAACAAACACTCTACTATTGCCAAAATCCCGATAAACTTATCCTAATGAATCTACCCCAGCAGCAAGCCTTTTTCAGTCGTATCGCCGAACAGAACGCCCAATACCGATTTCGACTTCCCTCGAAGCAAGAGGCCGGTAAATTTCTCCACCGATTGCTGGATTTTCTATTTCCCATCAGTCAGGATTGTCGTGAGTTTGACAACGAACGGGACACCAACGCTGTGTTTGGGGAAATTAAGCAACAATTGGAATGTCTTTTACGACCTCTAGGCGAAAAACTGAATACCGATTCCGCCACAGCGACGAACGAATTCTTCAAAAAACTACCGGGAGTTTTTGAACTATTGCTGCTGGATGCGCGTGAAATAACCGAAAATGACCCTGCTTCGGTGGGCATAGAAGAAGTAATCGCTGTTTATCCGGGTTTCATGGCCATCGCCACGTATCGCATTGCCCATCTGTTGGAAGAATGCGACGTTCCGTTACTACCCCGTATGCTTACAGAATATGCCCACGGTCTCACGGGCATCGATATCCACCCAAAAGCAGTGATCGGTCATTCCTTTTTCATCGACCACGGCACAGGAGTGGTTATTGGCGAGACGACCGAAATCGGAAACCACGTGATGATTTATCAGGGCGTGACATTAGGAGCAACACACGTGGCGAAGTCGTTGGCAAGCCAGAAGCGGCACCCCACGATAGAAGATCGGGTAGTAATATATGCCAACGCCACCATCCTTGGAGGGCGAACCGTCATTGGCGAAGGTACAGTGGTAGGTGGCAACGCCTGGATCACCCAAAGCGTGCCATCTTACTCTCAGGTTTTCAACCAAAGTGAGGTGGAAATCAGAACCCAACCCGCCTGAGATTCGGATTCTTTCCAGTCCTTACATAATGCTGCGTATGAATCTTCGCACACCTTCCATATAGATGGTTTCCATTTTGGCAATGGCGTGTTTGGGTTGCGTGGTCATTGTGATAGAGATGAAGCCGTAAGTCAAACACCACCATTCGTAGTAAGTCATGCTAACCTTCTCCCCGGCCTTAGGACGCAAACGGGCGATCATTTCCCAGACAGGGTTATCCGTAATGTCCATTTCCTGTTGATAGACTTTCTTAGAGTGCACGAATGCCCCCTCCTGATTGAACATTACCTGAAAAACTTCAGGCTGCTCGACAGAAAAATTCCATATCGACTGCGCCACTTCCACCAATTGTTTTTCAGGATCGCGGTAAATTTCCTTAATCCGGTCGAAATCGGCCCTCAACTCATCAAATCCAACGACGCGAATGGTTTCAAGTAACTTATCTTTACTATCAAAATATTCGTAAATGATTGGGGGACTATATTCTATAATGTCGGCGATTTTGCGGATGGAGACTCCCTGCCAACCGTCTTCGCGGGCGATGTCCCGAGCTGTTTGAAGGATGTCGTTGCGAACCTGCTTTTTGAGGCGCTCCCGGCGTTCTACAATTCCCATGTATCCCTGATGATTAGATATTATAAATGGATTAGAGTAATTGCCTTCAAATGTAGGAGATATTTCAGTCTTTCCAAACGCCGTTAGAAAAAAAGTCAGAAGTATTTACCAAGTAGTAAATGCCCCTGACTTTCTTCAATGGCTAAATGTGGCGATTCCTGAGTTCTGGTCTACAAGTTAGTCAACACTTGCTTAACTTTATCGAAATCCGGCAGATCCCCTTCGTTTTCCAGAACCTCAGCGTAATGAATAGTTCCTGCTTTATCCACAACGAAGGCTGCTCGCTTGGACACGCCCTTCAATCCTAAGGCAAATCCCTTGTAGTAAGCGCTGTACTCGGGTGACACTTATTTATTAAAATCCGAGAGGAGATCAAAGTTTTATTTTTGCTCCTCCTTGAATTTCGCCAGAGTAAAAGGAGAATCCATGGAAGCACCTAGTACTTCGGCACCCATATCTTTGTAACTTGATAAGTCATCTAGCAAAGTGCAGAGTTGCTCGGTACAGGTACCTGTGAAAGCCATGGGGAAAAAGTGAATGACAACGTTCTTACCTTTTAGATCCCCGAGTGAAACTTCTTTCTTTTCCGAGTTGTACAAAGTAAAATTTGGGGCCTTACTTCCTTTTCCAATAGTCATAGTGTTGTTTTTTTTTACAGTAAAAATTCAAATTAAGAAACTACCATAATTGTTCCTGCCATATGTGGTTTGGAATTTTTTCAGAAATACTTCAAATAATGAACCAAAAAAGAAATTTTTGGGGAATCGACTTGGGAGGCACTAAAATCGAAGGCGTGATTTTGGATCAGCCTTCGCCCGATTCGGTTATTTATCGCCACCGCATCAACACCGAAGCCCAGCACGGCTACAGCCATATAGTAGACAGAATTGTTAAGCTTGTCAGAATGATGGAAAGCGAAACGGGTTTAGTTCCCGACAAGTTGGGGATCGGTACTCCTGGTACTGTCGATCCTTCCACGCGAACGATGAAGAACTGCAACACGACCTGTCTGAATGGTCAGACTTTGTTGGACGACTTACAAAACGCCCTCGACTTCCCGGTCTTGATCGCCAATGACGCCAACTGTTTCGCTTTGGCCGAAGCCCAAATGGGAATCGTGCAGGATGTAGTGCCTGATTACCGCTTGGTTTTCGGCATTATTATGGGGACGGGAGTGGGCGGAGGCATCATCATCCGGGGTAACGATGGTCAGGCATTCGTACTAAACGGCCATGAAGGCGTCGGAGGCGAATGGGGGCACAACGTGCTGGAAGAGAATGGATACCCCTGTTATTGTGGGAAAAGTGGCTGTGCAGAGCAAGTACTCTCTGGACCAGCCTTGCAACGTTTTTACAAAAATCTGAGCGGAGAAGCGCTCAAACTACCCATTATTTTGGAAAGGCATTTGGCAGGAACCGATTCCCACGCCACCACGACAATTGAGCGCCTACTTGAAAAATTTGGCCAGGGACTTACTACTTTAACCAATGTGCTGGACCCCGACGCCATCGTTATTGGCGGCGGAGTCGGCAATATAGACCTGCTTTATACTGAGGGCCCGAAACGAGCAGAGAAATACGCTTTCAATCCCACCTTTAACACCCCGATCCTGCGCCCAAAACTAGGGGACTCAGCGGGGGTGTTTGGCGCCGCTATGCTGACGATGTAGTTATATTATAGCTCTACATTGAACGAAGCAAATACTTCCAATAGGGCTGACTTTCCCTTATTGGAGTCTTAGCCATTTCGACGTTCTATAATTTCAGTATTCACTAATTGAATAACCCCGGGGTTCGATGTTCTATCCGCTCGGTCAAGCGATAGTTAGCTTCCTGGACGCGCACTTTATGGCTCTCCGAAGCGACGGGATGGTTGTTTTGATAGGTATCGAGTTTAACTAATTTCTGATTGTCAGCCAGGTAGTTTCGAAGAACTTGCAGGAGCTGGGATCTTAGGTAGTCATCTAAAATTGGAAATCCGACGTCGATGCGGTGGTGAAGATTGCGGAAGGTCCAGTCGCCGGAGGAAAGAAAAATTTCTTCCTTTCCCCGGTTGTAAAAATAAAATATTCGGGAATTTTCGACGTAGCGATCGACTAACCTTGTGACGGTAATATTATCGCTGATAGTGGGTAGTTCAGGTATCAGACAGCAGCAGTCGCTCACTATGATATTAATCGTCACGCCCGCTTGTCCAGCTTGGTATAATTTGGCAATCATCGACTGATCCTGCAATTGATTGATTTTGACCGTGACGGCGGCATTTAGACCTGAGCGGCTGTTCTTAACTTCACGGTCGATAAGATCTATGATCTTTTTATTCATGTTAAATTGCGAAACCATCAAGGAGCTGAACGGTAGGTACTTGAATTTTTTGGGTTCATCGCGAGTTACGAGATAGCCGAAGAGTAGTTCGAGTTCGTTGGTGATTTCGCGGTGACTGGTCAGCAGGGCGTGATCCACAAATTCTCGGGAGGTCATGCGGTAAAAACCACCCGTGCCGAGGTAGGCATAGCGATCCCAGCCTTTCTTAATTTTGCGCTTGATCAAGGCGATTTTTGCGTGAACTTTCAGACCGGGCAAGCTAAATACGATCTTCACACCCGCATCTTTCATTTTTTTTGCCCAAAGAATATTTTCCTGAATATCGAATTTTGGGTTCAACTCTGCGAAAGCCACGACACGCTTGCCATTCCGAGCAGCGCTGATAAGCGAATTAACTAAGAAAGAATGGGAGTGTATTTTATAAAGCGAAACATATATCTCGCGAACATAGGGATCAACGGCCGCCTCGTTGAAGAAACGCACTACTGGATCAATGGAATGGTAGGGCAAGTGTAGCAGTTGATCGCTGCGGTTGAGGGCGTCGAAAATCGACTCTCCGGGCCTGAGTTCAGCGTGGGGAACAGCCTTTTGTAGCGAGTATTCCAGTTTGTTACTGCCGTTGGGAAAAGATTTAAAATCCTGGTAGTAGAGATAGCGCCCCCGCTCGTAAAACTCCGCAACCTGAATGCCCAGCCGATCGGAGAGGTACGCTTTCATATCATCGGGCATGCCCGTCTCACAAAAATAGTGATGGGGCTGGGTAAAATTCTTCTTATCGAGTTGCCGAGTAATCCTTTGCGCCAAAGCCGTCGGAAACTCATCATCGATTGCCAGTTCGGCCTCACGTTCAACCCGTAAGGCAAAGCAATCTTGAATTTCGAAGCCGGGAAACAACATTTTTAAATTAGAAAAAACAATGTCGTCCAGAAAGGCGACAAACTTTTTGCCGTCCAACTTTGGCAGCTTGATGAAGCGTCCAAGTTCTGCCACCGGAATATTGACGTAAGCAAATAGTGGATCATTCGGCTCCCCGCGCCGATGCAATCTCAGCACTAAGTACAGCAAATCGGCTTCAAAGAAGGTGATTTTGGCACTTCGCCGTCCCTCTAGAAAGACGGGCTGTACGTGGCGAAACACTTTGTCCACGAAAAAACTTTGCACGAAGTCCAGATGCGGTTCTTTGAAGGGTTCTTTAAAATAAAGATGTACATCTCTATCTCGTAGGGCGGGAACTACACCGCTGGCTAGGAGTTCGTCAAACTTCGCAAGTTGATTTTCGACCGTTTCCAGAATATGCTCGATCAGCGTATCGGGATAAAGGTTGAGCTTATCCAGGATATCCTTGCTCACTTCGCGTAATGCGACTAGCAAAGGAATTCTGACCCTGAAGAACTCGTCAATTTGGTAGGAGTAGTTAGCCAGATGCCTCAGTCGTTCCACTGGGGGCACCGAATCGTCCTCGGCTTCCAAAAGCAACCGATAGTTGTATGACAACCAACTGAGGTTGGCGTCGAAATAAGGATGGGAAACGTCTATCACGGAGGGCAGCTTGAAAGCGAAGATAAGCAGCCAAGTTAGCCACAAAAAGACGCTTCGACAAAAGTGTGGTCAAGGAAGTTTGTAAGAGGAGTCGCCTCCTACCGCCCCCAAATTTCAGGAGACTTTCGCCAATTGGCCAGCGTTTCGACCTCATCCTGACGGATATGGCCTTCGGCCAGCGCTACCTCGATCAGGTGGTTGTAGTCACTCAGCACCGCCAAGTCGACACTTTTATCGGCAAAATTCAGGGCTGCCGTTTCAAAACCATAGGTAAAGATGGCAACCATTCCTACAACTTCCACTTGGGCTTGCCGCAGCGCGTCAGCAACTTTCAGCGAACTACCACCCGTAGAGACCAGATCTTCTACTAAAACTACCTTCTGACCCTTCTCGAGTCGTCCTTCGATTTGATTTCCCATGCCGTGTTTCTTGGGTTCAGGACGCACGTAGGCGAAAGGCATTTCTAACAAATCTGCAATTAGAGCGCCCTGCGGGATTCCCGCAGTAGCCACTCCCGCTACGGCCCTTGCTTCGGGGAAGCGACTCTTGACCAAGTTGGCGAGCTGCTCCTTGATGTAGTTCCGCGCGGCGGGATACGAAAGGGCCACTCGGTTGTCGCAGTAGATTGGTGATAGCCAGCCTGAACTCCACTGGAAGGGATTCTGTGGACTCAATTTGATTGCTTTTGCTTCCAGGAGTAGGGCTGCCACACGGCGAGCGATCTTAATATCAATGGGATTCATTTAATCTTCGGGTTCAAATAGTTCATTCAGTCCTACCAATATTTTGTCTATCCTACTCTTATCCATGTCGATAATTTCGAAATCAAACTGCTTCCAACGAAATTTCTCCCCGGTTTCCGGGATATCTTCCAAAACGTGCAGGGCAAAGCCGCCCAATGTGTTGAAGCCTACTAAATCTTTGCGATCGGTATCGTTGATGTTCAGCTCGAAGTACTGAATGAAATCGTCGAAGGGGAGCTGAGCGTCGATGAGGAAGGTACCATCCTCGCGCTCGGTAATCTCAGTTTCGTACTCGTCGATTTCTGAAATATCTCCCACAAGTGCGTCCATGATGTCGTGCATGGTAACTACCCCCATAAGTCCGCCGTACTCGTCCACGATTAAACCGAAAAATACGCGATGCTCCTTAAATTTTTCCAAAGCCTGATAGGCGCGATTACTTTCGGGCAAATACAGTGGCTCTCTTTTCAGCTTTTGTAAAATACCTAGCCGCTCGTCCACATCCTCACCAATCAGGTCTTTAATATAAACGAGACCCAGAACATTATCTACCGTACCCTTGCAGAGCGGATACACGGCATGCTTACTCTCGAATACTTTCGCTTTGTTCTCATCAACGCTGTCTTCCAGATCAAGCCAGACGATTTCCTGGCGGTTGGTCATTAGCGACGTAACACGGCGATCACCAAGCTGAAATACATTATGAACTATTTCTTGCTCGATTTCTTCAAATACTCCGCCTGATGTTCCCTCTTGAATCAAGCTCTTGATCTCCTCCTCAGTAACGGCGCTTTCGTTCTGTTTAATGTTCAATATATTAATCAGCAAATCGCTGGCAAAACTAAGTAGCGCGATGAATGGCGAGGTGATTTTAGAAAGAATATTCATCGGCTTGGCCACCATTTTGGCAATGCCCTCTGGATTCGAGAGGCCAATGCGCTTGGGAACCAATTCGCCAAGCACTAGCGAGAGGAAGGTGATCAATAACACGACCAGCCCAACGGCAACGCTGTGCTGGTAAGGTGTGATAAAATCAATTTGACCAAGAAAGACTTCTAGGTCGGTAGTAATTTTATCGCCACTATAAACCCCGGTCAGGATTCCTATGAGTGTTATGCCGATTTGTACGGTGGAGAGAAAGCGGTTTGGCGAATTGGCGAGGGCAAGGGCGGCCTTAGCTTTTTTATCGCCGTTTCGGGCGAATGCTTCCAAACGCGACTTGCGGGAAGACACTAAGGCGATTTCAGACATTGAGAAGACGCCATTGAGCAGCACCAGCAGCAGGATAATCAGGAGTTCCAATTAGGGTCGAATTGATTTAGGCACAAATTTATCAATAATACCTGCCGACTAAGATAAACGCTTTACTTAATTTTGGCAAATACACCGATCCAGCCCCTATGATCCTATTCCTGAACGATCGCCCGGTTCAAATTTTAAGACCAGACGAAGCTCCCGAATCTGAAAATGAACATTACGACCATATCGTTGATCTACGGTTGACCAAGTTCAAAGCTACTAACCTCACTGGCCACGTTTTGTTAATCAATGCGACAGCCTCACTGGCCGCTCAAATCGTCGATCGCCTTGAAAAGCACCCCGAAGATTTATTGTCAGTGACGATGATTTGCAAAAATAAAAAAGAGGCCGAAGAAAAAATCAAGAGTCAGTATAAAGTACTGAAAGCAGCCGGAGGAATCGTTTTAAAAAACAACCAGTGGCTGCTGATGTTTCGGCGAAAAAAATGGGATTTGCCGAAGGGGAAGCTCGACCCGGGCGAGCGTTCCAGGAAGGCGGCCGTGAGGGAAATTGAGGAAGAGACGGGAGTGAAAGCCAAAATAAAGAGCAAAATCTGCACCACTTGGCATACGTATACCTTACAGAATAACCGCATTATGAAACGAACGAAATGGTATGTGCTGGAATGTCAAAATGATACTGCCATGAAACCGCAAGCCGAGGAAGATATTGAGCGACTCGAATGGTTGGCATACGCGGATGTTCAAAAAGCACTGATTAATTCGTTCAGTTCTATCCGCTATGTAGTGGAACGTCTGCATCGTATGCAGGGGAGTTGATAAAATTCCAGGTTCTACGCATCTGCTACATCTGGCTCCCTTAGATTTTAGATTTTCTCTGGTACCATTTTGTTACACTCTCAGCTAGGTAAAATCGCAAACAGTAAGACTTGAACGAAACTATGGGCAATTTCAAAGAAATAATCAAATCAGAGCAGCCGGTACTTGTTGACTTTTTTGCCGAGTGGTGCGGCCCCTGTAAGATGATGAAGCCCGTGCTGGAAGAAGTAGCCAAGAAACTCGATGGCAAAGCACGCATCCTGAAAGTTGATATTGACAAAAATCGAAAAGCGGCTAATCAGTACCGCATTCAGGGCGTGCCGACGCTTATTTTGTTTCAGGGCGGACAAATCAAATGGCGGCAGTCTGGCTACATGGATGCCAAGAAACTTAATTCTGTTTTGGAAAAGTACGTTAAGTGAGTTCTATATTATTAATCACGCAGAACTACCTTTGCCAGAGCGATTGATGGTGGTTCATTTGTGCTAATCTACCACTGCGGTTCACAATCCACTATTTATTCAGAAAATGCCTTCTAAATTATATAGTATCGCTACCAACACCTGTCCGAAATGCAACGTTGGAGATTTCTTCAAGACCAATAACCCTTACGATTTGAAGAATTTTGATAAGACAAACTCATATTGTGCTTATTGCGGCGAATCCTTCCTGCGTGAACCAGGCTTTTACATCGGAGCCATGTACGTCAGCTACGCCCTGACGGTCGCCATGACCGTTACTGCCTTTGTAGGCTTCGTGCTTATTTTTGATTTCAAGATAGAGTACGTCTTGGGGGGGCTGATTCTGGCAATAATCCTTTTTCTGCCCGTTCTTTTCCGGACTGCCCGGATTATTTGGATCAATATTTTCGTCAAATACAGTCCCGAAAAGGGAGTCGCGGCCAGGGAAAAGAAATCGACTGACAATGCCTCTTAGGTCTCGGACTTCTCTAACAAATCGTAAGGCAGAAAATCATCCACATTTTGCCCGTAGCGATGCAAATCACGGATGATGCTTGAACTGATGGGGGCCAGGTGTGGGGAAGTAATGAGGAAAACGGTTTCAATCTCCTCATACACGAAACGGTTAACTTGTGAAATACCATTTTCGTACTCAAAGTCAGTAGTATTGCGTAAGCCGCGCAACAAGAAACGCGCCCCTAACTCGCGGGCTGTGCGGGCCGTGAGGTCGTCGTAAGCGATTACTTTCACATTTTCTTGCTCGGCAAAACACTCCTCAATGTGAAACTTCATCGTATCCAGTGAAAAGTAACGCTGCTTGTTCACGTTGTTACCGATCCCAATAATCACCTGATCGAAAAGCGCCAGCGCCCGCAACACGATGTCTTCGTGACCTTTAGTAAAGGGATCAAATGAACCTGGAAAGAGGGCAATTCTCATTTAGTAATTAATTCAACGTTCTGAGTAGTTTGTGCTTAATTCAAGATTCAATGTTTTTGGAATTGATCTTTTGAGATTCACTTGCCCGAAAACTAAGATGCAATAAAAGCTAGGATTGTACCAGGTAGGTATTCAACAAGCCGAAGTAGCGGTGTTCGGGTATGTCTTCGAAGCCATTAGTGTACGCCAGAGTAGTTGGATTGTTGCCAAACTGCAGAGAGGGAAGGAACTTTGCCAGTTCGATGTAAACATCTGAGAAGGGCGTGATTTCACCGTATAATTTTGCCTTAATCTCGTCAGGAAGTACTTCCAACTGATTCATACTGAATAAGACTAAGTAGGTCAATTCCAGCGGGCTTTGGTATTGAAAGCGGTTGCAGAATTTGAGTTTCTTATCATCAGAATAGATCAATGTGAAGTAATTTTCCTCCATATGAATGGTCACTAGTTTTTGCTCTCTATACTCACTGTGGCTTACAATGGTCCCAATAATCATCGGGCTGCTTAGATGGTAAAATTCAATATGCTGTAAGGGAAAAAGTCCCAGTAGCCAGTCAGACCACTGGGTGGGAATAGTGAATATGGTGTGCGCGTTGACGTAGGGCAGTAAATGCGACATAACTCGATTTTTGTCCAACGCCTCACTTCCTGTGGCCAATTGAAGGTACTCCCCAGCATACTCCCGCCTAAATAAAGCAGTAGGAATCAGCGTAAAATCGTGGGTGTTAACTGAAACCCGCACATCTTTCCATTGATCCGAAGTCAAAAAAGGATGTTCATCCGCAATGATTTTGAGTTTATCGAGATATTCCTCCTCGTTCAGAAAAGTGTCGAAGGCGTAGTCTTCCAACCACAAGCACCGCATGGAGTTGGCTTGTACGAAACAGAACCGGAATCTCGATTCGTCGATCTCGATGCAGAGCGTACATTGCGCAATGCTCTTGATGTCAAAATCCGGGTCAGCCACTTTTACGGTCGGCAACAGGGATTTTCCTACGGTTTCAAGAATCGGCAAATCAGTACTCATAGCTCAAATTCACGGTTCAATCAATTGTACAAATAGCCACGCAGAGCAAAAACATCGTCAATATTATTGCAGTACTGGAACAGTCTATGCACTTCATCGGGCGGATGAGCTTTTATTCGCTCAAAACTCATTAAGGCTACCTCTGTGATAATTTGACTACTCTCCGCCATTTCCGGATCGTAACCGAGTCTTATCTCCCCTCCGGTAATTTCAACCCGGAAAAATAATTCCATAGCGTGAAGCGGAGGCTGCATAAATTCGTTGACAAACATTAACTCGCCAGATTTGATTGTCAATCCGGTTTCCTCCATAAACTCCCTGGCGAGTGCTTGATGGGCCGTTTCCGCGAATTGAATACCTCCACCAGGTGGACACCAAAACGTGTCGGTGACCCCAATGCCGCGGTGTCTTACCATCAGCAACTTGTCTTCGATGGTACA
Source organism: Persicitalea sp. (assembly GCF_041751555.1). NCBI lineage: Bacteria > Pseudomonadati > Bacteroidota > Cytophagia > Cytophagales > Spirosomataceae > Persicitalea > Persicitalea sp. Next base: position 21,334 of record NZ_JBGSXF010000712.1, read on the forward strand.
AATCCCGCACACACGCGTCCGCAAACGATTACCGTAGAGCCTAAGTACCTCTTCTCTCGCCTTATCCAATTTCTTTTTGATGGTTAGGGCGCAAAGATAGACAAGTCTGCTTCAAAGGACGAAGTACCCTCAATATGGATTTCCTGTAATATAGCTTTCTAATGACCGAATGTGAGCGCGTTGTTCGCGAATAATCATTGTCACGATGTCATTAATGGAAATAATGCCTACCAACTCACCATCCTGGGTTACAGGTAGGTGACGGATGTGCTTATCGGACATAATTTCCATGCACTCCTGCAGTTTTTGCTCGGTTTCTACGGTGATGACCTTACTGGTCATCACGTCTCTGATGAGGGTATCCCGAGAGGCGCGACCGCGCAAAATACCCTTGCGAGCATAGTCGCGTTCGGAGAAGATGCCAACCATCTTTCCGTTTTGCATTACCAGCACGGCGCCGATGTTCTTGGCTTCCATAATTTCCAGGGCGTCGTAAACGGTCTGCTCCGGTCCAACAGACCATATTTTGTCGATCTCCTTTCCTGCCAGGATTTGGTGTACTTGCATATTTTGTTCAGTGTAAAAGTTGGGTAGTTGAATAGAATGTAATATAAGGTCAAGATTTCAGTAAGTCCAGATTTCCGGAAATATACCGTTAATTTAGGCGCACATTTACTTCCCCGCTCTCCGAAATAGCTATGCCGACTACCGACGACCTGCTTCCTTCTGAACTACTCATCAAGCGGTTTCCCTTCAAACCTACCGAAAGTCAGGCTCGTTTCTTTGAGAAAATGAATGGTTTTCTTGTCGAGGAAGAGGGGTTAGAGCGATATCGCGATGCTTTTGTTCTAAAAGGCTATGCGGGTACGGGCAAGACGACCATCATCAGCTCTTTAATCAAGTCGGCTCGGAAGTTTGGGCTGAAAGCTGTCCTTTTGGCGCCTACTGGACGGGCAGCCAAGGTGATGTCAAGTTATTCCAAACGCAAAGCTTTAACTATACATAAAAAGATTTATCGGCAGAC
>NZ_JBGSXF010000713.1:0-5796 GCF_041751555.1 Persicitalea sp.
CTGGCTCCAGTTCTACGCGGGCTTTGTTCGAGTGATAAGCGCATGATCGGTCACTTTACCGACGACGAGCGGGTACTCGAATTTGTGGGTAGCCACGATCTGGCCAAACTCGCGCCCTTAGGTACCTCGTGCCCTGATCACTTTCTGCGGACCAAGATTCAGCCTCTCGTGCTATCGCTGGAACCCAACGCCGATCTGAGCGATACCAAAAAAATCAAAGAGCAACTCACCTCCGCCTTTGAGGAATACCGTGTGCAGTACAACGGTTACTATCAGGCGCACAAGCGCGACAACAGTCCGGCGGTGCGCGACCCCAACCCGGTCGTGATTCTGTACCCCGGCGTGGGTATGTTCACTTTTGCCAAAAATAAGCAGACCGCCCGCGTGGCGGCGGAATTCTACACCAACGCCATCAACGTAATGCGTGGGGCTGAGGCTATCTCTGAATACACGGCTCTACCCCGTCAAGAAGCATTCGACATCGAATACTGGCTGTTGGAAGAAGCCAAATTGCAGCGAATGCCCAAGGAACAACCACTCTCGCGCCGCGTGGCTATCGTCACGGGTGGTGGCGGCGGCATAGGCAAAGCCATCGCCGACAAACTAGCCGCCGAGGGGGCTTGCGTGGTGCTGACCGACATCGCCGAAGACCGCCTTGTGGAAGCCAACGCTACTTACAAGCGTGATGTGTCCACCTACGCAGCGGGCGACGTTACAAAGCCCGACGCAGTGGAAAGTACTTTTGACAAAGCCTGTCTGGAATTCGGTGGCGTGGACATCGTGGTGCATTGCGCCGGACTTGCCATCTCGAAACCCCTGGAAGAAACGACCCAAAAGGATTGGGACATTTTACAGGATGTTTTGGTCAAAGGCCAATTCCACATGGCGCAGTCGGGCGTGAAGGTCATGCGGAAGCAGGGCTTCGGCGGCGACATCATCAGCATTGCCTCCAAGAACGGCCTGGTGGCTGGCCCGAACAACGTGGCCTACGGTACCGCCAAAGCCGCACAGCAGCACATGGCTCGCCTGCTCGCCGCCGAGTTGGGCCCGGAAGGAATCAAGGTCAATACCGTGAATCCCGACGGCGTGATCGTCGGCAGCAAAATCTGGGAAGGCGCCTGGGCCGAGGGCCGTGCCAAAGCCTACGGTATCACGGTAGAAGAGCTACCTGCCCACTACGCCAAGCGCAATCTTATGAACCAGATTATCCTGCCCGAAGACATCGCCAATGGTGTGTTCGCCTTCGTGGGGGTACTTGACAAGAGTACGGGGAATATTTTGAACGTAGATGGCGGTATGGCGAATGCGTTTGTGAGGTAGGGTGACATTGGATGCTGGACGCTGGACTTTCCAAAGTCCAGCGTCCAATGTCTAAAATCTAAATTATGAAAATAACCAAAGACCAAATCCAGGATTTCAACAAAACCGAAACCGCCGACCAAGCGGAACACTTGGGTTTTCTAAAACTGGCCTTAGATAAAAAGGGCATCGACGCCGAGGAGATCGTTGCCAAACTAGCCGATTTCCAGGTTGCGATTCCGAGTTGGGCTTTAGGTTCAGGCGGAACGCGCTTCGGGCGGTTCTCGATTGGCGGTGAGCCGACGAACCTGGAACAAAAGCTCGACGACATCGGACTGCTCCACGCCCTGACCCAAACCGCCGGAGCAGTGTCGCTGCACATTCCGTGGGATATTCCCAGGGACGCGGAAGGCATCAAGCAGCGCGCCGATAGCCACGGCATTGTGTTCGATGCGGTGAACTCCAACACCTTTCAGGATCAAAGTGAGCAAGAACAAACCTACAAGTACGGCTCCCTGGCCGACCGCCAAACCGCCGTGCGCGAACATGCCGTAGCGCACAACGCCGAGGTGATTCGTTACGGCAAAATGTTAGGATCGAAGTCGCTGACGGTGTGGCTGGCCGATGGCGCGAGCTTTCCGGGACAGAGCAATTTCCGACAGTCACTGCAGAACACCCAGAAATCCTTGCAGGAGATTTACCAAGAACTACCCGCCGACTGGCGGATGTTCATCGAGTACAAGCCTTACGAGCCGAATTTTTATTCCACCGTTATTCAAGATTGGGGTACTTCGCTGCTGCTGGCCGAAGGTTGCGGCGAAAAAGCGTTTTGCCTGGTAGATTTAGGCCACCATTTGCCAAACACTAACATCGAACAAATTGTAGCTACCCTGATGATGAAGGGAAAACTGGGTGGCTTTCACTTCAATGACAGCAAGTACGGCGACGACGACCTCACGGTTGGCAGCATTAAGCCGTACCAGTTGTTTTTGATATTCAACGAGTTGGTATTCGGCATGAATCATAATGATGCTAACAATCCCTCGCTCGCCTGGATGATCGACGCCAGCCACAACATCAAAGACCCGCTGGAAGACCTGATCCAATCGCTGGAAGCGATTCAACTCGCCTACGCACAAGCCTTGCTGGTGGACACGCCCGCCCTGCAAACCGCGCAAGAAAACAATGACGTTGTGCTTGGTCAGGAAATATTGCAAGAGGCCTACCGCACCGACGTCCGCCCGCTCATCCGGGAGGCAAGGTCAAGGAGGGGCGGAGCGCTAGACCCAATCGCGCTATACCGAAAAATGAATGTGCGAGAAAACTTAATCAAAGAAAGAGGCAGAAAAACCGTAGCCACTGGCCTGTAATTTTTTTCACTGTCAGCTGTCAACCGTCAACCGTCAACTGTCAACCGTCCACTGAATAAATGAAAGTCGCCCTATTCATTCCTTGTTACGTTGACCAATTTTATCCGCAGGTGGCCATTGCCACGTTGGAATTACTGGAAAAATACGGTTGCGACGTCCATTTCCCCAAAAACCAAACCTGCTGCGGGCAACCGATGGCCAACTCGGGTTTTGAACACCTGACGCACGGGTGTAATGATTTGTTTGTGGAAAATTTCACGGGCTTCGACTACATCGTCTGCCCATCGGGAAGCTGTACGATGCATATTAAGGAACATCTGGGCGTACCGGGCATTGCCGAAAAATGCTACGAGCTGACCGAATTCCTGACTGACGTACTGGTAGTGGATGATCTGAAAGTAAAATTTCCCTACAAAGTGGGCTTGCACCAAAGCTGCCACGGGCAGCGCGGCCTGAAAATCGCCCAAATGAGTGAGTTGAACGCCCCGCCTTTCTCCAAAGTCGAGCGACTGCTGGATCAGGTCGAGGGGCTCGAACTGGTCAATCTGGATCGCAAAGACGAATGTTGCGGTTTCGGGGGTACTTTCTGTGTAGCCGAGGAAGCGCTTTCCGTCAGGATGGGACAGGATCGCATCGCCGATCATATGAAGAACGGCACTCAGGTACTTACGGCGGGCGATATGTCGTGTTTGATGCACATGGAGGGGATTATTCGTCGGGAAAAGTTGCCCATTCGGGTGATGCATTTGGCGGAGATTTTAAACGGGGTCGAGGTTGAGGAATTGAATGTTTAGGTTCCGCCTGAAAATTTATCATTTGACTAGACGGGCGGGACGCCCGTACCACATACCACATCATGAACCACGCTGAATTAGCTGAGAACTTTATTAAAGATGCCGACCGCACAACCTGGCACGACGAAACGCTGTGGTTTGTGCGGAAGAAGCGCGATTTGGCCGCTTTCCAGATCCCGGAATGGGAAGCCTTGCGCGAAGTGGCCTCGCAGATCAAGCACAACGGCCTGTCCAATATGCACAACTACCTGGTGGCTTTTGAGGAAAAAGCGACCGCCAACGGGATCAAAATTCACTGGGCTATTGACGCGCTGGAACACAATCAGATTGTGCACCGCATCTTGAAAGAAAACGGAATCGCCGAGATCATCAAGAGCAAATCCATGCTCACCGAGGAGTGCCATCTGAACGAATATTTGGAAGAAAACGGGGTAGATGTAGTGGACACTGACCTTGGCGAGCGCATCGTGCAGTTGCGGCAAGAGAAGCCCAGCCACATCGTGCTTCCGGCTATACATCTCAAAAAGAAGGATGTTGGCGATACATTTCATAAACATCTGGGTACCGACGAAGGCAGCGAGGACCCACAGTACCTGACCGAAGCGGCACGTCAGCACCTACGCGAGAAATTCGTGTCGCGCAAGGCCGCGCTAACGGGTGTCAACTTCGCCGTGGCTGAAACCGGTGAGTTTGTGGTGTGCACCAATGAAGGCAACGCCGACATGGGCGCCCATTTGGCCGACGTCCATATCGCGTGCATGGGCTTTGAGAAAATTATCCCTGAGCGCAAGCATCTGGGTGTTTTCCTGCGGCTGCTGGCGCGTTCGGCCACCGGACAGCCGATTACTACTTATTCCAGCCATTTCAAGAAACCGCGCCCCGGTCAGCAAATGCACATCATTATCGTGGACAACGGGCGGTCGCAACAGTTGGGGCGCGAAGATTTTCGCAACTCGTTGAAGTGCATCCGCTGCGGGGCCTGCATGAATACCTGCCCCGTCTATCGGCGCAGCGGTGGCCATAGCTACCACTCTGCCGTGGCTGGGCCCATCGGCTCTATTTTGGCCCCGAACCTGGATATGCGCAAAAACGCCGACCTGCCCTTTGCCTCTACGCTCTGCGGCTCGTGCAGCAACGTCTGTCCGGTCAAAATTGACATCCACGATCAGCTTTACAAATGGCGGCAGGTACTAGTCAAGGAAGGCCACGTGCCTTTTTCCAAGAAAGTCGCGATGCGGGCGATGACCTTTACGCTGTCGCATCCCAAAGTATTCAATGCAGCGGGCAAGGTAGGTCGCGGGATGATGGGTTTGGTTCCGTTTACCGTCAGCAATGGGCTTAATCCCTGGTACAAGCAGCGCGAAATGCCCGCGCCGCCCAAAGAAAGTTTCCGTGAATGGTTTTCAAAAAATAGAAATGGACAGTAGAGCGAATATCCTGCAAGCAATTGCTAAGAATCAGCCCCCGGCTACGCCCTTGCCCGATATTTCGGATATTGCAGTCGTGGATTACCAGGTAGTGGAAAAATTCAAAACTACCCTCGAAGCTATTGGTGGACAATCAATTGAAATACAAACTCTTGAAGAAGTAGTTTCGTACGTAAAAACGTATTTTAACGAAGGCCAACGAGTCATTTCTACGATTCCAGAACTCGCACCCGTCGCCGAAACCGACTGGCAAACCCAAGACCCGCACACGTTGGAAAACGTAGAATTTAACATCCTGGAAGCTAAAATGGGTGTCGCCGAAAATGCCGCTCTTTGGCTCACCGAAGCCCAACTCGGCCAGCGCGTCGCGCCCTTCATTACCCAAAATCTGGCCGTCGTTCTTGACCCAAAAACCATCGTTGCTACTATGCACCACGCCTACGATCGCATCGCCAACGCCGATTACGGCTTCGGCCTGTTCCTGGCTGGCCCCTCCAAAACTGCCGACATCGAGCAGTCGCTGGTGCTGGGCGCGCATGGGTCGCGGAGTATGACGGTGTTTCTTTTGACTTCGTTTTCGGGTTAAAAGGCCAAATGGCGTTTTACGACTTCCCGCGCGGCGTCCGCTTATGCCCACGAACCGTTGACCATTAACCCTTTGACCGTTTGACCTAGTAATATGACTCAACCCAACAACCCCCTGCACGGCGTGAAGCTGGAAGATATTTTGAACCATCTGGTCGCCACCTATGGCTGGGAAGAAATGGGCGAGGTGGTGCCGGTTCGTTGCTTTACGCATGATCCCAGCGTGAAGTCAAGCTTGAAGTTTCTGCGCCGGACGCCCTGGGCGCGGAAGCGGGTAGAGGAGCTGTACTTGCAGAGTTTGGACTGACAAATCTTCTAAAA
>NZ_JBGSXF010000714.1:0-5417 GCF_041751555.1 Persicitalea sp.
TTTTACCATCAAACGGGAAACGGAAAGCCCGCTTTAGACTGGACGTGGCAGACTGATGGTGTTGCTCAACAAGCTATTCCGGCGTCGGCATTGTTTCACTCAGCCGATTAAATACAGCAATTAAATATCCGTTTGGAGCAACGACGCCCCACCTACCAGGCGGGGCGTTGTTTATTTCCCGGCATTGAGTTTTACAAATCTACCTTTCCCACCATGCCTTCTGGCTTTACCCACTCGTCAAATTCCTTAGACGTCAGATAGCCCAACTCCACGGCAGTTTCCTTCAAAGTACTACCATTCTTGTGCGCCGTCTGCGCGATTTCGGCGGCTTTGTAGTAGCCAATCTTAGGATTCAAAGCCGTGACCAGCATCAACGAGTTGTTGACGTGCTTTTGAATATTATCGCGGATCGGTTCGATTCCTACGGCGCAGTTGTCGTTGAATGACACGCAAACATCGCCGATCAGTCGAGCGGAGTGCAGGAAATTATAAGCCATCATGGGTTTGAAGACATTTAACTCGAAGTGACCGTTAGCCCCGCCGACGCTGATCGCCACATCGTTCCCAAGTACCTGTGCCGCCACCATCGTCATGGCTTCGCACTGCGTGGGGTTCACCTTGCCGGGCATGATGGAACTACCCGGTTCGTTGTCGGGAATCTGGATTTCGCCGATGCCCGCGCGCGGGCCGGACGACAGCATCCGAATATCGTTGCCAATCTTCATTAGGCTTACGGCAACGGTCTTCAAGGCGCCGTGAGCCTCCACGATGGCGTCGTGAGCGGCCAAAGCCTCGAACTTGTTTTCGGCGGTCACGAATGGCAAACCAGTCAGGTCGGCGATGTGTGCAGCAACGTTTTCGGAATAACCCTCTGGCGTATTGATTCCTGTGCCGACGGCCGTACCGCCCAGGGCCAATTCAGATAGATGAGCCAAGGTGTGGTCGATGGAGCGCAGACCGTGGGTAAGTTGCGAAGCGTAACCCGAAAACTCTTGTCCGAGCATGAGCGGCGTGGCGTCCATGAAGTGGGTGCGACCTATTTTTACGACATCTTTGAATTCGACTGCCTTGGCTTGCAGTGTGTCGCGTAGTTTGGTGATTCCAGGAATCGTCAGATCCATTAGTATCTTGTAAGCCGCGATGTGCATGGCCGTCGGGAAGGTGTCGTTCGAAGATTGCGACTTGTTGACGTCGTCGTTGGGATGCAGGAATTTCTGCTTGTCCGACAAATCACCGCCATTGATAACGTGACCACGGTAGGCGATGACCTCGTTGGTGTTCATGTTCGACTGCGTGCCGGAACCCGTCTGCCATACCACGAGTGGAAACTGGTCGTCAAGCTTTCCTTCCAGGATTTCGTCGCAGACTTTCCCGATCAAATCAGCCTTCTCCTGGTCAAGTACCCCGGCCTCGGCGTTGGTGAGAGCGGCGGCTTTTTTGAGATAAGCGAAAGCTTTAATGATCTCCTTCGGCATCTTATTGATGTCCTGGGCAATGGGAAAATTCTGGATCGAACGCTGTGTTTGCGCGCCCCAATATACATCGGCAGGTACTTGTACCTCGCCCATGGTGTCTTTTTCTATGCGATATTCCAATGGTGAATGAGTGAATTAGTGGATGAATGGATAAAGAAAACAGGATTCTGTGAATTGTAAAATTAGGGCAGAGTGGGGAGTTTTGGTATTATTTGTGAAGAAAGTTCGAGTGAACGGCCTTAGATTGGCGGCTGGGCAACCCTTTTCCCGGTTCCTGCGTACATTTTCCTAAACTCTCCCATTTATGCGCCTTAGCCTTTTTGTGCTTTTTTCTGTCCTTTCCCTATCTGCTTCGTCGGCTTCATTTCAGGCTGATTCCACCAAGAAGTCAGACACTACTAAATTCCTGGCTGATACCAAGTTCATCGTCTTGCCCGTTGCTTTCCGATTGCCCGAGACGGGTTGGGGCGGGGGTGTGGTCGGCACGACCACTTTCTCGTTTGCCCGCGATACGATCCGAACGAAGCCTTCGCAGATTTCGTTTGGGGCCACTTACACCCAAAAAAAGCAGATTCTTTTCTTTGTCCCTTTCAACATTTTCTACGATAACAACCGCTACTATTTCAACGGCGACAACGGCTGGTTCAAATACAATTTCAATTATTATGGCATCGGGGAAGACCGCGTGCCAGAAGAAAAATTTGACGTTACTTTTCCGCGTATAAGGTTACTGGCCGCGAAACTTATAGCCCCTCAAACGTATTTGGGACTACGTTATCAATATGAGGGTTACAATGTTACCGGTACTGTCGAAGACGGCGAACTCTCCTCGGGCCGCATCACAGGCAGCGATTTTAGCCGAACATCCAGCCTGGGGCCGTCGATTCTCCGCGACAGCCGCGATCAGGTTTTCTATCCAAGAAAGGGCATGTTTGGAGAATTGTACATCCTGCCAACTTCTAAAATTTTCGGAGCCGACCACTCGTTTACCAGAATTTACCTCGACGTGGCCAACTACTTTTCATTGCATGACAAGCTTGTCCTGGCTACCAACTACACCGCCAGCGCTACCTTTGGCGACGAGGTGCCTTTCAGCCAACTCTCGTTCCTGGGTGGCCCCAAAAAAATGCGGGGGATTTACGAAGGGTTTTTTCGAGATAAAAATGCCCTACTGGGCCAGGCCGAATTGCGATGGGAAATCTGGAAATTTATCGGCGCGACGGCCTTCGGGTCATTGGGTTTCCTGGGAAATGAAAACGACGGCATCCGCTTCAACAAAGCGAAATACACTTACGGCGGCGGGTTGCGCATCACGGCTCAAAAGAAAAACCATCTCAATATTCGGGTTGACTATGGCTTTTCGCCCTATGCCAAAGGGAATTTGTACCTGACGATTGGGGAGGCGTTTTGAATTTTAAGGAAATCGTGGAATAGTCAGTCAATCAATCAGCCGCTCTTCAATAGATTGTCTGGATTCTCGTTAAGTAGAAAATCGTAAGATTGTCCCCATACTTCCGACTCCTCAAAATGAAAAAATGGCTACTCCTATTGCCGTTACTCCTGTTTTTCAGCCATAGCCAGGCAGAGAGCCGCGTCGCAGCCCTCAACTGTACACTCATCTTGCCCAATGACACGCTAATTATCAAAATGGCAGATGCTGGGATCGTTGAACCAGTAACAGGTTTGAGCGTCACTTTACAGGACGAAACCAGCGGTGAAAACCAAATACTTTCCTACGACCCGACAACCATGGTTGCGCGCGCACCCGTGAATACGGACCATCGGTACACGATTGCCATCGACGCACCGGGCTATACTCCCTACCGAAAGTACATTGCCCAGGTACAGCCGGGACAAGAGATAACCGTAAGTCTGCAAAGGAAAAATGTCGAGAATGAGAAAAAGAAGCACCTGTTAATAGTAATGGATAGAGAGCAGCGGTCGGTAGTGCCAAACGCCGAGGTTCTGGTGTTCGGTGAAGACAAAAGTCCGGTAGAGGTAGAACTCAACAAAGGACGTTTCGTCGTGTTGTTGCCAAAAGTCGGGGATTTTACTTATCAGGTAATGGCCAAAGAATATGAGCCGACAAATGGCAGAATACTACGTTCCGAGACGGGTATCATCGAAGTGGGGCTTTTGCGCCGGAAAGGGCCACCCCAAACCCAAACAATCGCTTTCGTCGCGCAGGATGCTTTTACCAAAAAGCCGATTGGGGCACGCTTCTGGCTCAAAGGTACTGAAACTAGCCCTACGGCTACCGTCACGACCGCTGCTAACCCACAATATGGTACTGAGCTGAAATTGCAGCAGCCCTACACCTTGCAAGTAGAGTCAGACGGCTACGAAGTTTATAAGCAACAGGTCAAAGTTGACACGCCCGAATCTGAACCAATCGAGCCCCGCCTTGTGCTGATGGAGCCTTTGACTTATCCGGTCATTTTTACTCTCGTCGATGCGGTAACTATGAAAAACATCGACCCTGTTTCTTTTGAAATCAGGTCAGATAATAAAATCCTGCAACTGCAAAACATCACGATGGCTCGTCAGGCAGTTCTTACCCCTGGTAAAAAATACGAAGTACGAGTGACGAAACCGGGGTACGGGCTTTTCGAGCGTACGATGATCTTTGGTAAGCCTACGGGGAGAAACGATCTCATAAAATCAATTTTATTATCACCAAATAAACCCAGCGCTGAACCAACTTCGGCTCCTGTGCAGACACCTGCTACGATCAAAACAACTCCAAAAGCGGACGATGCAGTATTTGAAAATCTCGAAGTGGGCGAAGCTGTGCGACTTGACAATGTTTATTTCGACCAAAGTAGCTATATACTGCGCCCGGAGTCGCACCCGCAACTGGATAAACTTATTAAAACTCTCAAATTAAATTCCAAGCTAAAAATCGAGATCGCAGGCCATACCGATAACGTCGGCGACGCCCGGCTGAATCAATTCCTGTCCGAAAACAGAGCCAAGGTCATTTCCAGCTTCCTCGTCAACCACGGCATTCCCGACACCCGACTGGTTTGGAAAGGATACGGCCAAACGAAGCCCATCGCCGCTAACGACTCCGAAGAAAACAAAGCACAAAATCGGCGGGTGGAGTTTGTAGTTCTGGAAAATTGAGTTACGAAGCTGCAGAGGCACAAAGTACGTAAGTCAAAGGAGTCACAAATGCGGAGTACTGATTTCCAAACAACAAATTAAAGCATCAATAATTCAACGACATCACCCGGCTTCATCTCTCCTAAAATATATTCGCCGATTTTCCAGCGGACTAAGCGTAGGGTAGGAAAGCCTACCGCGGCGGTCATCCGACGGACCTGACGGTTCTTACCTTCGTGTATGGAGAGGGCAAGCCAGGAGGTGGGGATATTCATCCGGAATCGGACTGGCGGGTTTCTTTCCGGGAGACTTGGCTCCGGAATGATCTCAGCACGGGCGGGTAAAGTAAGATGCTTTTTTTTATTGATAGAGATCGATACACCAGATTCCAGCTCCGCACAAGCTTCTTTTGTTATCTCACCATCCACCTGGACGTAGTAGGTGCGCGTATGCTTTTTCTTGGGGTCGAGCAGCCTGGTTTTAAACAAATTATCATTGGTAAGCAGCAGCAGCCCTTCACTGTCCGCATCGAGCCGTCCTACGGGATAAACGTCCTTAGGAAAGTCGAAAGCCAAATCGGCCAGTGTCGCGTGTTCACCTTCACGGCTAAATTGCGAAAGCATCCCAAATGGCTTATATATGGCGTAGTACTTATGGATTGATTTTTTGATGAGTGAATTTATTAGGGTCAAAACTTATTAAACAATTGGAATTTCTGGCTCATCTATTTCAAGATTTAAGGTAGTTTGGGCGGTCGATCTCAAGCAGTACCCCGCAGTGATCAGAATGCACGGCATCGGTCGTGTGCCGGCAGTAAATCAGGTTATCCCGAAGAGA
>NZ_JBGSXF010000715.1:0-12820 GCF_041751555.1 Persicitalea sp.
TCCGTAGGGTTTGGATTCCTGCCTCATGGCAGCGGGTGATTCGCCAGGCATTTCGAAAGATTTATCTCGATAAAATGCGGCCTGGGAGCGGTGGCAACCTAAGTCGGTACCCTGTCAGCAGTTGCAGAAGTAATAAAATCCACAAGCAACAAATCAGGGTGCCCAGCGCCCGGTAAAGGATGGTTCCCTGCCAGTCTTCATAAAACACTCCCTCAACGTATCCCTCGGAGGGGATAAAAAACACAGGGTTGAGATAAAGGGTGGTTCCGTTGTTGTACCTGACTGTCGTTCTGGCATAATGGTCGGACTTCCGCAACTCGAACGCGATATAGTTTGTGTGCTGGTGCAGGGCCAGACGTTTGCCGTGCTGCCCGGTTACCTCGATCAACTCGGCTTCCTGATCCATTTTAACTGTTACGGTTTGTCCCTGGACGCTCAAACTTTCCAGAGCTGGAATGGAATCGACAGGCTGGCCATCCCCGATAACCACCCCGTAACTTCTGCCCACTCTCAGGGCTTCCAAGACTTGGGATCCCTCAGTATGAGAGACGTTCACGAAGGTGCAGTTTTTACCCAATTGCGTCGGCTCCATTACGTTGTGGATGTCGTCATTTCCAATGATGAACACTTTTTTTCCGGCGGAAAGGGCGGCATCCCACTCGCGCGTCGAGGTGGCTGCCGGATTCAGTACTTCCATGCAATCGTAAGCCATAAGCCGGTCCAGGTCTTCTCCGGTGTACCCTCGCCTTATTTCGGGATGGTTTAGGACAGTAATCGAGCCGGGTGTTCGCAGTCGGCTGAGAACATACTGCTTGTTGTGAACGGTTTGGGGCAGCAGGTAGTCGAGCCAAAGAACCCGGCGACTTCCCAGGACGAGCTGATGGGTCTTGCTCGGGTTGTAGCCGTGTTCGTAAGCAGCGATAAAGGCTTTTTCATCCGAGTCGGTGGAGTCGATCTCATGGTAGTTGGAAACGCAGTGAACTCCATAATTGAGCGAGCGATAAGCTCTGTGAATGTCGGCTGCGTTTCCCTTCCCACTCGTTACGCCATTCCAGGCCCTGGCGTGGGCGTGAAAATTACACTTGACCCAGGGACTCGGGTTCAGGTCTTTGTAAGGGTTATAAAGGATTGGGCCCTCAAACGGCGACTGTTCCTCAAAATGAAACCGGGGGCAGAAGAAATACTGGGAGACAATGAGTGCAAGGATAATACTGGCAACTCCGAACAAGACCACATGGAGCAGTTTCATGGCGCGACAAACGAAAAAGTATGCCGCAAATGTAGATTTCCACTGTTACCTGGGTATTATCCCAGTGTAATCGGATTGATTAGGTCACGATGTCCTGCTCCCTGGTAGTATCTATGCTATGGGGCAAGGGATTACGAAAAATAAAGAAAAATATGCCTTGTAATCATTTTTTTTGCTGAAAAAAGGTAGGAATTTGCAGGGCTTTATTTTCAATATGCAGCGAATCCTGCTGCCCAAACACTGATACTTTCGAATATGCCTATGAAAACCAAGAAACTGGCCGATGAAATCACCAACGTACTGGAAGAAAAATTACTGGATCATGTCCATGATGCGAAGAAACTGAAAAAGGTCGTTGCAAAAGAGTCTGAAAAACTGGCAAAAAAAATCAGCAAATTTAATCGTAAGGGAATTAGCACAAAGCAAGACCCATCCGAAAAGGCCGTCAAATCATCCAAAAAAGGGAAGAAATTGTCAGCAATATCAACTTCGCAAAAATAAAAAAAGCTTCCGTTCCTCATTCTGTTCATTGAGTCTGGGATTGGGCGGATGGGGTATTATTTTTAGCTGGATGGTAGGGTGGGGGAGCCTTCGTCCCCCAAGGCCCGGTTCAGGAAAGCCACCAAAGGCTGCAATCCAGCGAAGGCTTTCAGGACGGTTTCTGCTAATTCAGGCGATGTCAATAGGCCATCGGGCAGAGGATGGCTGGCCGTAAAGCTTTTCAGTTTCAGATACTCGATGGCCGGATTGTCCGCCTGGTATCCTTTGGGGGGGCGTACCAGCACTTCAGCCCTCGATAAATCTTCGAAATAGGCATCAAAACTTGGCGCGGAAAGCATTTCCTTAAAACTCGCCAGGTTGTAGTCGATTTCCTGCCGGATGGTGGCCAGCACCTTGGAATCGGGCATATACATCCCACCCGCTATGAATGAGCCATTTGACTCGATGTTGAGGTAATAGCCTGCCGAGGGAGATTTTTTTCCTCCCAAATTGAACCAAGCCCCGAAGTTAGTCTTGTAGGGTGTTTTGTCGGTTGAAAAGCGAATGTCCCTGTTTATTCGGAAAATGCATGATTTCACGCTAAGCTGCGAGCTGGCGATGGCCGGGTCGATTTGTTCGAGGCCAGTGAGAAGGGTAGTCAGTAATTGTAGCACATCCGCCTTTGCCGTATCGTACAGTTTGCGGTTTTGGTCGAACCACTCCTTGTTGTTGTTGATTCTAAGCTGGATGAGAAAGTCAAAGGTCGCTAGTTGCAGCATGGAAAGTGGGTTCAGGTTTGAAAACTTTTGCTTGTCCTTCCGTAGGTGAGGGATGACTAAATTCCTTAGCAGGAATGCTAAGCATATTTAGTTGACAGTCAAAGCAAACTGTCCAGATACTTGTCAAAATGCTTCGTGTTGGATGAGTAGGCTCGAACGCACTGAATTACCATTTCCAACTTTTTCGACTTATGCTTTTTATTGAACGATCTCAGTAGCCGAAGCATGATTTTCTGATTGTTGCCGGTATTGCCTTGGAAATGATCTTGAATGTAATCGATAAGTTCGCCATAAATCAAATATCCCTCGCTTCCCGCGAGCCTTTCAAAGTAGTGGTAGGAAAAACGAAGAAAGCAGTTTTCGGTTCCTTCCCCAGGGCGCGCGATTAGGAGTAGGGTTTGGTACAGCATTCTGAGCTTTTCGGGTTGCACCGTCGACACAATTTTCTCGCAGGCTTCGTTGATCAATTTGTTAAAGGGAAGGGCGCATAGAATCTCACAGGTCTTGCCGGGATCGAGTTGGTTCCAATCAATCGTCAGAATGCCAAATTGGATCACCTCAAATATGTTTTCATCCAGCAGTTTGAGGCCCATCGAATGCTTTTGATAAGTCGGGGCCATTGTTTCCGCAAGGAACTTAAGCTGCTCCATCTGCACTCCCCAAACATAGGCAAACCTACCTTCGGCAACCACAGTGGTCGAGACGTGAGTGGTGGAGTAATCTCTCAATTTACCGAGTTCACGGATCAAATTTTCTTTTGAAGTGGCTATTTCCATCATTCGTCTATGTTCGGTATATTCAAAATGAAACGGCAATTACTTGTTGGTGGACATCTTCCAACAATCAGTTTCTATGGGTCACAGGGCTATCTCCTCAAAGGTATCGTTCGCGTAGAAGACAATGATTTTACAAACCTGCTTGTCTGGCAGCAGCTTAATGGCGTTTATAGAAGGCAGACTTGCCAGTGTTCTGGTACCCCCATTCTGTCGTGAGTGTTTTCTCTTTCTGGGCCTCTCCTCAAACAATTCCGAATAGTCGAAATCCCTAAAAAGTATCTTCAGCTTCGACAGGTAGGCGAGGGAGGGGGGGATTCGACCCGTCGAGACATACCCGATCACATTGGGCGATTGTTCGGTCAACGAGGCAAGCTTGCGCTGTTCGAGTCCATTCTCCCACATCCATTGTCGATAGTTTTCAAGAAAGAGCTTTTTAGCCTTCATCGGAACTCCTTCTGGTCAGACCGCGAGACCCGCTGGGCGAATTCCTTTACCTCCACCAAGCAACCCATTTCCTCATATTCCCGAATACTGATCTGCTCTGTACCTTGGCTATGGGAGGTATTGCGACTAATTTTTCTGACTGACAGGTTTCCATACGACCAGGATTCCCTTTTACGAGGAGGGCCATCCACCGCACTAAAAACGTTTATTGACTGGATAAGCACCAGTGCCGTCGAATGATGCTCCTTGCACAAATCACGGAGTGATGACCGGAACCCGGAGACAATCTTCGAAATTGCCTTTTCACACGGAGTCTCTGCTCGAATGGAGAGGGAGAAATACCGTACATTGTGTGGCCTTGCTTGAAGCATGATTGAACAGGGATTTAGTGGTGTATGAGGGAAGGTGATACTTGTATAATTCTTCTAGTTGCTTATTTTATGCCAGGAATGGCGTATTGTCGACCGACCGGACTTCGATGCTGTAATGCTCGTTAGGAAGCGGGCAATTCCTGGCAAAATCCGAGGCCTGTCGCTCGTCTTTGAACTGGGCGTAGATCACACTTATCACCTTCGCCCCCTCTATCACTTCCAGCAACTCAAAGTCAATTTCCTGCTCACCCGAATAGATAATTTGTAGACTGCTGAGCTGGCTGTAAATGCTGATTGTACCTTCGTCCTTTTGGGCGGTTATCCACTCATTAAAAACCAGCATCGCCTGCTGGTATTCTTCGGTAAATTTCTTTCGAACCTTGATAGAAAGCGGTTTGCCCGGCCCCTTCCTGTCTTCCAGGAAATTGAGGAAATTCTCCGGCCCCCTCACTATCAGGATGTAGGATTTCATTTCAAGGAGCTATTGAACAGTTCAAACTGTCGGGATTCATTTTGTTTCCCATGGTTTTCATACTGGTTGAACCGGCTTCGCTGAAATGATTTTTTGCTCATTCCCAGACAGTGTATCCATTCCAGAGCCTGATCGAATGCCTCTTTATCCAAATTGTACCACCTTACCTGAACCTCCTTCCGACGGGTTACCAACCCAACCTCCAGCAGTTTTTTCAGGTGCGCCGAGATACCAGGAGGAGAGTGTTGGGGAAAAGCAGCACATATGTCCCCAGCTTTCATTTCACCCTCTTTGGCCAGGAATTCGAGAATTCCCATCCGGGTTTCGTCACCCAATGCCCGAAAAACCTTATTAACATTCATCAAGATTCAGTTCATCGGGGAGGGGGTACAATCCTTTTTCGAGGGGCTAAACTAAGGGTAATTTATTCAAGATAAAAGTGGCTGGAAGGGACTAACACCCCTTCTTCTCGTAATCCTTAATTAACGGAATGATTAAATAAAGGCCCATTGACTTTCACAGGTATCTTTTTGATCTGGTTGCCGATAACTCATTTCTCTGGAGATTGTTGGTATATAACAATTATTTAACATTGGGGTGAAGCGAGAGTTAGCGCAAAGGATTGTAGTAGGTGAGTGTACGCGACCCAAAAGGCAACTACCAAACAAGCTTTGGCGGGCTGTTTAATTGAGTAATTAAACTAACCCGTATCTATATACGAAAAATGGGCCCAACCGCCAGTTTCACAAGAGGAAGGCAGTCTAGTATGATATATTTGTGTGAATTCCTAAATTTTTCCCCTTAAAGCGTTAATTTAACGTATACCCCATACGGTCACTTCTCATCAGTAAGTTGAGTTTTTTTATCACGTCTAATGGGCTGATTATTTGGCTTATGATAAAAATGTTTGAACCTCGTTTAAATGATTTCTTAAATAACTCACTCAGGTAAGGCATTCGAATACATCTTATTCTTCGAACCCGCCCTTAGTTTTGTACTGGGCAGAATGCACAGCCCCGCCGACTAATAGTTCGAAGGAACCTAGTCGGCGGGGCTGTCTATTGCGACTATTCTGTCGATGGCACGACAAAAGGAGAGACCTAGCCTTCCTGCGGGCCGTAATCGTGATTCACCATCCAGTTAAATCCGAACTTATCGACGAGAATCCCAAACTTGGCATTCCAGAACTGGACAGCCAGAGGCATGATGGTGTGGCCGCCTTCGGACAAGGCTTCAAAATAGTCCTCTGCCTCTTCTTCCGTATCGCAGTTTAAGGAAAGGTTGAACGTGTTCCCGTTTACCAACTCTGGCCCCACGCCCGAGTTGTCGCTCGCCATGAGCACCAACATATCGTTTCGGATGTCGGCGTGCATGATTAGTTGCAGTTTCTCGTCGGGCATCTGATCTGCCCCGGGGGTGCCTTCGAAGGTCATGAGTTGAAGCTCACCGCCGAGGCACTCCTGATAGAAGGTCATGGCTTCGCGGCAGTTGCCCTCAAACGTGAGGTAAGGATGGATTTGTGACATAGTGATTTGAATTTAAAAAAAGGTTTAGGAATAGAGATAATAAGTGAAAAGGAGATAGAGTGAATAGGACAAATTAAAAAAGAGCCATCCTGTGGCCATTTCCCCATTTGCGGTATTAAGGTTTTGTTGCGATACGGCTCAACTCAAATATGCTGTCTAAAATATGATAAAATAGCCGTTATACGTGAAAATCCAGGCTATTTACTGATCACTTCCCAAGGATCATACGAGCCGAAACACCAAAGATGTCCCTCGGGATCATAGCATGAGTAAGATTTGCCACCATAACTTTCGGTCTTGAATTCAATGGCAATCTTGGCATCGTGGAGTTTAGCATTGTTGTAATGTCCCTCGATGTCCTTTTCGTCAATGATGACGTAAGGGCTTTGGGTCTCGAAGCCGTCCGAATCTTGGGGCTGCCGGATCAATTTTGAAAAGGGAGAGACGCTTTTTGCCGAACCCAGCATAATCATACTTCCCTTATAGGTGAGTTCGGCGTGGGCTATTTTCCCATCCTCCGACTGGTAGATGAATGACTCATCGAAGCCAAAGGCATCGCACAGCCACTCGATGGCCTTCTCGGCGTCATTGTACAGAAGCGACGGAATAATCCTTGATTTGTTCATGATTTGCTGAGTCAATATTCGCCTAACGTTTGTAGAAAATGTAATCCGTCTTTATCGGCTCTATGCCGCACTCCCTAAAATCTGAGATAATCTGTCCCCGGTGGTGGGCAGTATGGTTGGCGATGTGATAGAGAATATCGGAAATCTTGTTACGAAGTTCGGTTCCCTGTGAATTCCGGTAAGTGATACTATCATTCAGGTTAACCTCTCCGATTATTTCCATTGAGTACTCATAGTTCTGTTTGTTGATTTGCGGGCAACGCTGTGGTATTTGCAAATCATGCACCCCGAAAGGCTCGATTTCCAGAATTCTGGCGTTCCAAATCTGGTGCGCGTTCAGGATATGGCAATACAAGGGAAAGGTACGTTCGGGCAACTTTTCGAGATTCTTCCCGATTTCCAGAAAAACCCTTCTGTTGAACTCGAAATGATAGGTAAATATGTCTCGAAAAAAACCTTCCATAACAACCTTTTAAGTTAAACTTGAAGATCTTCTAATGCTCGTCAATTGGATGGGTATCCAATGGGCAGATCTTTTCCTAGCCAAAATATCCACTAATGTAATTTTGAGTCAATTCATTTTTCGGATTATTGAAAATGGCGTCTGTCGTACCGTACTCGATTACCTCTCCCAAATACATGAAGGCCACCTTGTCGGAAATGCGCTGTGCCTGCTGCATATTGTGTGTTACTATCACGATAGTGTAGTTTTCTTTCAGCTTTACAATCAGCTCTTCGATCTTGCCCGTGCTGATGGGATCTAGGGCTGAGCAGGGTTCGTCCATCAGGATCACCTCCGGTCGCAGCACCACCGTGCGGGCGATGCACAGCCGCTGCTGCTGCCCGCCCGATAGCTTCACGGCGGGCTTGTCGAGTTCGTCCTTCACTTCGTCCCAAATGAAACTCTCTTCCAGGGCCGACTGAATCATGACGGGAATTTCTTCTTTAGGGAATTTATGGAGTTTGAGAGCGTAGGCCAGGTTGTCATAAATGCTCTTGGGCAGCGGGTTGGGCTTCTGGAACACCATACCGATGCGCTTGCGGGTCTCGGTCACCGAACTGGCGCGGTCGTAAAGGTCACGTTCATCCAGCTTGAGCGTACCCTCGACGCGGGCGTCGGACGAGAGGTCGTGCATTCGGTTGAAGGCGCGCAACAGCGTGGACTTGCCGCAGCCCGAAGGTCCGACCAGCGAAGTGACCTGACGCTCCGCGAAGTCGATGTCGATGCCTTTCAACACTTGCTTCTTGCCAAACCACATGTTTAAGTCGTGAGCGGATAGTTTGCTCTCTTTCATAAGTTGGTATATGGTGGGGGTCGTTTACCTTACACGATGCCGGTAACGAATGTAAAAAGCAATGAGATTGAGTATAAAAACCAGCCCGATCAGCACTACGGCGGTGCCATAAGCCAGCGGCCTGACTTCCATGATAGACTGGTGCTGGGTGGAGAGCATGTACAAATGATAGGGCAAAGCCATGAACTCCTGGTTGAGCGAACTCGTCGGGCGGTTGATGTAAAAGGCCACACCCGTGAACAGGATGGGGGCCGTTTCGCCCGCCGCGCGGGAAAGCGTAAGGATGACGCCCGTCAGAATGCCGGGTAGCGCTCTCGTGATTACCACATCGCGTATGGTTTCGAACTGCGTTGCCCCCAGGGCCAGTGCGGCTTCCCTCATGCTGTTGGGGATTTGTTTTAGCGCTTCCTCCGTGGTAGTGATGATGTAAGGCAAAGAAAGTAGCCCGAGCGTCAGTCCGGCGGCCAGCACGGAAGTGCCAAGGCCCATTCCCTGTACAAAAAGGGCCAGCCCGAACAGTCCGTAAATAATAGACGGAATGCCCGCCAGATTGCGGATGGAGGCCCGGATGATGCCCGTCAGCGCATTGGGGGGCGCGTATTCGTTGAGATAGACCGCGCAGGCCACGCCGAACGGCACCGAAAATAGCGTGGTGATGAGCGTAAGCCAGAGCGTCCCGATTACCGCTGGCAGAATACCGCCCTGCGTCATGCCATCCGTAGGGAACTTAGTAATAAAATCCCAGGAAACCGAAGGCAACCCTTTGGAAAAAATATCGAACAAAATAATGCCCAGAAACAGGCAAACAATGGCCGTGCTGCCCGCAAGAATCGTCCAGTTGAAGGCGGCGGTCAGGGCTTTTTTCATGCGTGAAACTTACGGAGTCGGTTGGCCAGGGTTTCTCCCAAAATATTGATGACCAGCGTGATGATGAAAAGCACGGCCGCAATAGCAAAAAGCGCAAAGTAGTGCGTCGTACGGTAGGGTACTTCGCCCATCTCGATGGCGATGGTGGCCGTGATGGTGCGGATCGAATCCAGGAAGCCGCGCGGCATAGCGGAGGCGTTGCCCGTGGCCATCAGCACGGTCATGGTCTCGCCCAAAGCACGGCCCAGTCCCAGCATTACGGCGGCAATGAGGCCGGGCAAGGCGGCCGGGAGCGTCACCCGGAACAACGTGGCCCAGCGGTCGGCCCCCAGCGCCAGGGAGGCTTCGCGGTAGCTGTCGGGAACGGCGTTGATGGCGTCTTCGCTGATGGTCACGATAGTAGGAAGCGCCATAACCGCCAGTAAAATTGAGCCGTTGAGAGCATTTAAACCATTTTGCAAACCAAACAAAGTAGCGATGCCCGGCCCGACCAGCACAATACCCAAGAAACCAATGGCCACCGAGGGAATCGCCGCCAGCATTTCAATTACTGGTTTTAGAATCGCTTGCAAATGGCTGGGTGCGAGTTCGGAGAGAAAAGCGGCCGTGAGGATGCCCAGCGGCACGGCGATGGCCATCGAACCCAGGGCCACCAGCCCGGTACTGGCCAGCAGCGGCAGGATGCTGTAGCCGGCTGACTCTCCACCGGGCTTCCACTGCGAACCCGTGAAGAAATCCACTGGGTCGATGTCGAGGAAAAAAGCGACGCTGTTGTAGAGCAGCATGAAGAAAATGCCGCCCAGCACGGCAATCGTCAGCAGTCCCGTGGCCTTGAATATTCGGTTTAGCAGCCAGTCGGTTCGTTCGCGTCTTCGGAGATTTGTCGTCATTTTTTTACCGGATAATAGCCCGCCGACTCGATGAGCCGCTGCCCCTGGGCGCTTTTCTCGAAGTCAAGGAAGGGTTTTAGTTTTTGGTAAGAATCGGTTTTGAAGTATTGGTAGAGAGGCCGCTGGAAGAAGTATTTTCCGGCGGCGATCATCTGCCCGTCCAGCGGCGAGACGGCCGCCGCGCCGCTTTCGACATAGACAGGCAGCGTCTTGATCCCCTTGCTGCCGCCGTGGACCACGTAGCCCGCTCCGACGTAACCCACTCCGGAGTCGTCGGACTTGATGGCTTCCAGGATTTGGGCATTGCCGTTCATCTCCTTGGCGCGGGGACTGAACTGGATATCAAGCTGGTGCTTGACGTAGTCGTGGGTGCCGGAGTTGCTCTGCCGCCCGTAGATATTGATGGGCTGGTTTTTTGTCGAGACCGCCGACCAGTTCTTGTACTTGCCGCTGAGGATGCCTGCCAGTTGCTTCGTGCTGATCGAGTCGAGGGGCAGACTTTTGGCCACCACGATGGCGACCGCGTCCTGGGCGAAGATAAAGGAGTCGATGGCGATGCCTTCTTGGTGGAAAAGCTTCATTTCTTCGCCATTGATGGGTCGCGAGGAATTGGCGAGGTCCGTCGTCCCGTTGAGCAAAGAGGCGATGCCCAGGCCCGAACCACCGCCCGAGATGGAAACGAAGACGTCGGGAGTGACTTCCTGGAAGGTCTCGGCCAACTGTACTGCGAGGTTTACCTCCGTGTCTGACCCCTTGACTTTAATAGTGTCATCGTTTTGGGTACAGGAGAAAACCATAACCGCTAATAAACCCAAAAGATATTTATTCATTTTCCGCACAGTTGGACGAGTAAAGCACGGCTAAAACAAAAGAAGCGACAAAAATAATGTGTTGCCTTTGTGTTAAATTATTGGGATAGGGCAAAAAAAAGGCACCACAAAAATCGTGGTGCCTTTGGTTAATCGGCAATTGGTGTCAGACGAATGGGGTGCAAACTTACAATAATAGGTAGTTAAGGTCAACACGGTTATATTTCGGCCGAATTGATAAAAAAAACACATTGGCGAAATCGCGAACTATTCTTACATCTGCGGACTGGAACCCATGATAGAGTCAATAAAGAAAGTATCTAACCTCCTTGGGAGTTGCGCAAAACGCAAGATTCTGAATTCTCACTCTAGCCGGGCCGCGCCCGTTTTGCAACCATGGCTAGCGGCACCACAAATCAGGGTTAGCGGACTTTTCCTCATAAGCCGCCCTTCCCAGCGCTTAGTGCTTTTTATGACGAGTCAGCTATGGAAATTCAGTGGTTCAACCGCTCGATTCGACAGATCACCGGAAAAGTCTTTCGGCTAGTGCCTTTTTTGTGCATTTTTACAAAATGAATTCCTCGGAAAATCAGCTTTTTGTCCTCAACGACCGTTGGGTTCGAATCTTCGCGGTACCGATTATCGGCTTCCTGGTGCCGCTGCTTTTCTTTGGGGAAAAGATGGAGAATGGCTTGACCGGCTATCTACCCCTCTGGTTGGTTTCTGCGTTTTACACTTTCATTTATTACGAAGGCAGCCGTCAGATTTTCCTGCAAGTACACAACCGTTTTCCGCATATTTCCCAGACGATCCGCCGGATCACTTGGTTGGCGATTTTCGTTCTGGTTTATATCATGGTTGTTTGTACTTTACTGGAAATGGCACTGCACCAAGCATTGCGCGGAATGCCAGATTACAACCACCAGGTCTCGCTTTTGGCCAATTACATGGCAAGCATTATCCCCACGATCATCTGTTTATCCATTTACGAGGGCGTGTTCTATTTCGAGCAGTACCGCAAAGCCCTTCTCGAGACGGAGCATTTAAAGCAGGAGAATGTGCTGTCGCAGCTGGAATCACTCAAAAGCCAGGTGAACCCGCATTTTTTGTTTAACAGCTTGAATACCCTCGCTGCCCTCATTCCTGAAAACGCCGACCTGGCAATTGAATTTGTACATAAGCTTTCTAAGGTGTATCGTTATATTCTGGAAATCACGGATCTATCCACGGTGAGCCTCCGCGAAGAGGTTGTGGCCCTAAATGCTTATCTGTTTCTTTTGCAAATCCGGTTTGGTCGCAATTTGACCGTCCGCATGGTACTGCCCAAAGAGCGACTTGACGACCACATCGTGCCGTTGGCGCTGCAAATGCTGGTGGATAACGCGGTAAAACACAACGTGAGCTCTACCCAAAGACCGCTTTGGATAGAGATAAGGCTGGAAGGAGATCAGGTAACGGTGCAAAACAATTTACAAACCAAGAACAACCCTGAGGACTCGACCGGGCTGGGACTTCCCAATATTCGGAACCGCTACCAATTATTGGTTGGCAAACCGATCGAAGTCATTGTGACCGCTCAGACTTTCACGGTGAGCCTGCCTGTGCTTCCGGCCCCGGCTTATGCGCGGGTGGCGGTGGTTTAGAGAATTATGTTCCTCTGGACGGGCAAGATGCCCGTACCACACCGTATTTTATGAACGTACTTATTATTGAAGATGAGCAGCCCGCTGCGAAACAGTTGGCGAGGATGGTAAGCGGCTTGCGACCCGAATGGCGCATCGTGGATGTAATCGACAGCGTGGAGGCGTCGGTAAAGTGGCTGCGCACCTTCGCTCATCCCGATCTGCTTTTCATGGACATTCAGTTGGCCGACGGCGTCAGCTTCGATATTTTCTGGCAGGTAAAGGTCGAGGCCCCGGTACTATTCACGACAGCTTACGATAAGTACACTCTGAAAGCCTTCAAAGTCAATAGCATCGACTACCTGCTCAAACCGATAGACAAAAAGGAACTCGCCTTCGCCCTTGACAAATACGATTCTTGGCAGGGAAAAACGCCGGATATCGCCCAGTTGATCAGGCAACTTACGCCGCCTACCTACAAGGAACGGCTGCTGGTCAAAACGGGACAGCAACTCACCTACCTGCTCACCGAGTCGCTGGCTTACCTGTATTCCGAAGACGGCCTAACCTTCGCTACCGATACCCACGGCAAGCGGTGGATTTTGGAAAACTCG
>NZ_JBGSXF010000716.1:0-3458 GCF_041751555.1 Persicitalea sp.
TTGAAAAAAGACAGAAAAGCATTAAACTCCACGACCAACCTGCTCGACAACCTGGCGCGGGGTGGCATCTACGATCAACTGGGCGGCGGCTTTGCCCGCTACGCCACCGACGACCAATGGCGGGTGCCGCACTTTGAGAAAATGCTCTACGACAACGCCCAACTCGTGAGCCTCTACGCCCACGCCTACCAGGTGACGGGTGACGATAGTTACCGCCGTATCATCGCGGAAACCCTGGCCTTCGTCCAGCGCGAACTGACCGACCCGGAGGGTGGCTTCTACTCCTCTCTCAACGCCGACAGCGAAGGCGAGGAAGGCAAATTCTACGTCTGGAAGTACGACGAAATCGCCGCCATACTCGACCCGTCCGAGTTGGCGGCACTGGAAAAAGCCTACGCCATTACCAAGAAAGGAAATTGGGAAAAGGGCGAGAATATTTTGTATCAGGAAAATTCGGACAAGGCTCTCGACCCCGGCGATCCGCTGGTCAAGAAGGCGCGGGCCAAACTCTTTGTCGCTCGGACCAAACGCGTGCGGCCAAGTACTGATGACAAAATTCTGACTTCCTGGAATGCCCTGATGCTAAAAGGCTACCTCGACGCCTACCGCGCCCTCGGCGACCCGGCTTACTTGCAGGCGGCGGTCAGGAACGCTCGGTTTATGGAAAAGTACGTGCTGGACAAAGACTTTGCCTTGCAACGCAGTTTTCGGAATAAGAAAGTGTCGATCGACGGCTTTTTGGAAGACTACGCTTTCATGGCCGACGCCATGCTGTACCTCTACCAGGCGACGTTCGATAAGCATTGGCTGGACGTCTCCCGAGGGTTGCTCAATAAAGCCGATGCACAATTCTACGATGCTAAGTCGAAATTTTACACAACTAACGCTGCCAAAAAAGAAGGCATCCTCGTCAACAGCATCGGCGTGAACGACGGCGTGATTCCTTCGGGCAACGCTGTGCTGGCTTTGGCGCAGTACCGTTTGGGAAAAATCATGTACGACGAAAAACGCGAAGCCAAAGCAACGACTATGCTGCGTTTGATGAAATCCAGCCTGGCCGGCAACGCGGCCTATTACACTTCCTGGGCGATACTATTGGGTCTTGAGCATTTTGGCACCTACGAGGTAGCCATCGTAGGCCAGAAAGCAACCGAGCAGAAAGGCCTTTTGGAAAAAAACTACCTGCCCAATGCCATCTTCGCGGGAGGGAATACCGAAAATTTGCCTCTCTTGGAAGACAAAAAAGTGGCAGGGCAAACGCGCATCTACGTTTGTAAAGACAAGGTTTGTAAGCTGCCTACTTCTAACGCTACCGAAGCCCTCGCCTTGATCGAGTTTTGAGTGTCAGACCTTTTTGTTCTTCCAAGTACTCGTAGGGGCGGACCTGTGTGCCCGCCCGAACCCGCGCAGCAAAAAGTCTCAAAACAGCTTCTCATTGGGCGGCTTGATGCCTTTCATGCGAATGTAAATGGTAGCTTGTCCGCGGTGATGGGTTTGGTGTTCAAAAGCCTTGGCGTAAGCCATACCGCGCGTCATATCACGGCCAAACAGTTTAATCGGGGCTTCCATTCCCGCCTCGGACGCACCCGACAGGGAGCTGATGGCAAAGTCGTAACTTTCCAAAACTACCTTGGTCACAGCTTCCTTGCTGTTCAGGTCGTCCATTTTTTCGAGACTCTTACCCTTGTAAGGATTCTCCTTGCCGGAGGCAGCGGACACGAAATTGAAGTTGCCATTGGCCAGGTGCAACATCTGCTCCTTAAACGACCGAATCTCGGGCGTAGGCTTGTAATCGAGTCCGTCGGCGGGCATGGCTTCAAGGTACTCTTGGGTAAACTCCTTGGCGCGTTGCCAGTCGGCCACCATGCTGGAAACTGACTCAGTGGGCTGGAAGCTGCTTAGACCCAGCCAGGCCACCAAAAAGAGAAGAGAAGTAGATAAGGTTTTCATGATTGTTTGAATTGGTTTAGGGACAAGTTAGGCAAATTTTCAATTCTATGAATTATTCGTTGTTCATAATAATCTTGATAAGTGTTCTTAGCCAACAGGTTGAACCCGTAGCTGAAAAGAAACCCAACATCGTTTTCATTCTGGTGGACGATCTGGGAAAAGAATGGATCAGTACCTACGGAGCCGAAGACGTGACGACGCCCCATATCGACGCCCTGGCCAGAAGCGGAACGAGTTTCAATAATGTATATTCCATGCCGCAGTGTACGCCTACGCGACTCACGTTGCTGACGGGCCAATATCCATTTCGGCACGGTTGGGTAAACCACTGGGACGTGCCGCGCTGGGGTGGACAAGCGCATTTCGATGAAACAAAGCACCCGTCGCTGGGCGCAGAAATGAAAAAAGCCGGGTACCGAACGTGCGTGGTCGGAAAGTGGCAGATTGACGATTTTCGGGTAGAACCCGACGCCATGACGCGCGCGGGCTTTGACGAATACTGCATGTGGACGGGCTGGGAGGAAGGCAACGACCCGAGTCAGGAAAGGTACTTCGACCCTTATATTTTCACGAAGGAAGGCTCGAAGACTTACAAAGGAGAATTCGGCCCTGATATTTTCTCAGATTTCATTGTGTCATTTATCAAAGAGAGAAAGAAGGAACTGAACGCAGCCCGGCCTTTTTTCGTGTATTACCCGATGGTACTTACGCACACGCCCTTCACCGATACGCCCGATGAAAAGGCCGACACGCCCCTCGGCAAGCACAAAGCGATGGTGCGCTACACCGATAAAATCGTGGGTAAGCTCGTTACGGCACTGACCGAAGCAGGTTTGCTGGAAAACACCATCATCGTCTTCACGACCGACAACGGAACTACCTCCGCGATTTCGGGCCGATACAACGGTAGGTTGGTAAAGGGCGGTAAAGCCCATACCACCGAAAACGGCATTTGCGAGCCATTCATCGTGAGTTGGAAAAATCACATCGAACCTGACACTAAATCCGAAGCGCTGATCGATTTTAGTGACATTTTCCCAACGTTTCTCGATTTGGCGGGCATGAAAGTGGGAAAAACCTGGCGCTCTGACGGAGCGACGCATATCGTCGATGGCCGATCCTTCAAGCAAGCTCTGTTGAAAAGTACCGATCGTTCTAAACGCTCCTGGATCCTGGGCATGGGCGGCGGTAACAATGCCCGGCTCACGGAAAAAGGCGTAGAGAATAAATACAAATTCCGCGACCGCGTCGTGAGAAATGAGCGTTACAAACTGTATATCGACTCGAACCGGAAACCCGAAAAATTCATCGACTTACGCGAAGATCCCGAAGAGAAAATCAATCTGCTCGACAGCCTGACGAACGGAGAACGAAAAGCGAATTTTTCAAAGCTAATGGCCGTAGTAAAGTCCTTTCCCGAAAAAGATAGTGACCCAAAGTACCGTCTGAATCCTGTTCAACCGTGGGATGTGGAGGTGACTGCGGAAAGTCAGGTTTGGAAGAAATAG
>NZ_JBGSXF010000717.1:0-2929 GCF_041751555.1 Persicitalea sp.
ACCGGGTATCGGCCGGGTGTTTGGCGTCCGCCGACGAACAAATCCAGGTCGCCGTCGCCGTCGAAGTCATACGGCTTTACGCAGGAGCCACTGGTCAGCATCGTGGGCAACGCGCCGGAAGAGGCGGAGAAAGTACCCCGACTATTAAGGTAAAGCCGATCTTGGTACAATTTTGAGCCTTCCTCTCGTTCGTTGCCCCCGCTCACCACGTACAAGTCCAGGTCGCCATCTCGGTCGGCGTCGAAAAATGTGGCGGCGACGTCTTCGTATTTTTTTTCTTGGGAAAACAGCCCGGACTGTGAAGACTGAAATGTTCCCTCGGCGGTTTGTAGCTGCAAAGTCCCCGGATAGCCCATCGCGCCGCCCAAGAAGAAATCATCCAGCCCGTCGCCGTTCACATCGCCCACTGCCAGGGCCGGACCCGTTTGTGACATCTTGTGCGGCAGGAGGCTTTCGCGCTGATAATCGTCGAAGTTGTTTTCCTGGTGCGCAGGTAGTTTGCCTAACTTGGAGGAGATGTCGAAAAAAGGATAGAGTTTCGCAGGAAGAGGAATAGGGCAGATGTCAACGAAATTCGGAGAATTATACGACAGGGTAATTTCCTGGTTGCTGTCGATATTTTCCAGTATTTGGGTGCTGCCGTTGGGCCAAAGTACCTGAATGCTTTTTACTTTTTCTTCTCTCCCCAAACCAAAAAGCAACCCCGGCGCAACGCTTGACTGAAAACCACGGGTTAGGTAATGTTCTTGGACTTGGGTACCCGATGAAGTATTTATCGTTACCCTGGCCCCAATCCCCAGGGGATTCCCGGTGGTACCCGCCAATTTTACTTTCAAGAAATTATTCCCGGTACTTTCGTTAGAATTATTCCGGTAAACAAAGGCAAAGTCGTCCATGTTGTTCACGACCAAATCGGCATCGCCGTCGTTGTCAAAATCGGCGTAAGCGGCCCCGTTCGAGCTAGTCAGAATGCTATCGAGCGACCACTTTTTGTTCATTTTGGAAAAAGTGAGGTCTTTGTTGTTGAGTAAAAAGTAGTTGGATTTCTTCCGCGTTGGCATCTTCGACATCACTTCTTCGATATAGGCGGCTTCGTCGATCGACTTCTGTTTTGAGAGTTCGTTCCGTACTTTCTCATGGTAGTTCCGAAAATCATTGTTATGAAAGCCGCGCTTGATGCCATTGGAGATGAAAATGTCCTTGAATCCGTCATTATCCATGTCGAAAATTAGCGGCCCCCAACTCCAGTCCGTATTCGAGATTCCCGCTAATTGGGCCGTTTCCGAAAAGAGCGGAGTTCCATCGCCCCCAACCGTTCCATTGTTGGTCTGCAGCGCATTAAACATATACTGACGGTGCAGACCCAAATCTACGTGTTTGGTGAAGCGCGCCGGATCCATGCCGCTCATGCTGGTTTTGATGCCGTAATTGTCCTCGGCTACCATATCCACGGTCAGGATGTCCATCCAACCATCGTTGTTGTAGTCAGCCATGTCGTTGCCCATCGAGAAAAACGACATATGTCCGGTAGCGTCTAGAATCGCCTCTCGAAATACGCCATTTCGCTGGTTCAGATACAGGTGGTCTTTTTCCGAATAATCGTGGCTGACGTACACATCCGGCCAGCCGTCGTTATTCACGTCCCCCACACTCAACCCCAGGCCATAGCTCAGGCGGTTGTTGACAATGCCGCTTTTATCTGAAACATCCACGAAAATACCCTCCCGGTTTTCGTAGAGTTGTTCGCTGCTTAGGTCGCTCTTCGTGATGAGGTATTCTTCCAGTTTGTCGTTCCCGTAGGTGTTCACATCATGGTTGATAAGGAACATATCCAGGTCGCCATCCCGGTCGTAGTCGAAAAATGCGGCTTGGGTGGAGAAGGCGGCGATGTCCAGCTGGTACTTCCGGGCCTGCTCCTCGAAGATAGGAACCCCAGAAGCATCGTTGCCCATGTTGACATAAAGCTCGTTTCTCCGCTTTTCGGGGTCCTCAAATTTACCCGAAGCACTCACGTATATGTCCAGCCGACCGTCGGAGTTGATGTCAACCGTCGTGACTCCCGTCGGAAATGCGGCTTTGCCTCCCACGCCAGCAACCTCTGTGGCGTCCTGGAAACGAATAGGATCGGACGCCGCTTTGCATTGGTTCAAGTACAGCCGATTCGATTCCAGATTTGACACAAAATAGACATCGGAAAAATCGTCGCCGTTGAAGTCGCCCACCGCTACCCCGCCGCCGTTGTAGTAGTATTCGTAGAAAAGTCCGTTCATGTACAGCGTCTCGCGCAGGTCGTTCCTGAACTGAATACCGCTTTCCTGGGGTGTGAGGATGGTGAATAACGCGCCTTGGTTCTCCGAGCTTTGTCCTTTCTGTTTTTGGCAAGACAAGAAAGGCATTGTTAGGAAAACAAGCCAGAGCTTTATTTGGGAAGCGTAATATTTCATGCTCAAAAATCAAACAGCAAGCAAAAAAAGACCACTGTTACCAATGGCCTTTTCTAAGAATTTATTTCAACACACCTTAATTGTATCCCGGATTTTGGGTTAGAGAGCCATTGGTCACGTCGATTTCCCGCTGCGGGATGGGCATCAGCACGTGGTAGGGCTGGATATTGGCCCGAGGTACTTTTAGGGCGGGGTCGGTCGTGTTCTTGATCGTCTCGACGTAGGTACCCCAGCGCAGCAGGTCGTACTTGCGGTGGCCCTCGAAGCTCAGTTCCAGCGCCCGCTCCTTGCGCAGCGCCTTGGTGAACGAGTCGTAAGTCAGGCCCGACAGCGCGGGAACCCCTGCCCGCTCGCGCACTTTATTGATAGCCTCGTAGGCGGCAGAGTTGGGGCCTTTGTTCAGCTCGTTTTCGGCTTCGGCCTTCATCAGCAGCACGTCGGCGTAGCGGATGTAGTAGAGATTTTGGCCGCCGTTGTTACCCAGC
>NZ_JBGSXF010000718.1:0-5942 GCF_041751555.1 Persicitalea sp.
AGCACATGCGCTAGCCCAAAGTACACTCCGTAGCCGATCAGATCGTTGGCCGTAGTGATGAAGGGGCCGGAGGCGACGGCTGGATTGATGCCTAGTTTGTCCAGAGCAATGGGCGTAACGGTACCCATAAACGAGGCTAGAAAGACAACGGACAGTAGAGCCGAAGAAACGACAATCGCAAGTTGCAGTTCGTTGCCGATGAGCAGGTTGAAGCCAAAGACGATTAGACTGATGATTACGCCGTTGATGAAAGCAACGCCGAACATGCGCAGCAAGCGTTCCCACACGCCCGTGTCGAGACCCGTTTTATCGGCCAGGCTTTGCAGGATGATGGAGGAAGTCTGGATGCCGACATTGCCGCCGGTGGAGCCGATGATAGGGATAAACGCCGCCATTGCCGGAACTACTTTTAGGTCGCCTTCGAAAAAGCCGATGAACTTGGCGGCCAGGATACCGCCCATCATGCCCACGAGGAGCCAGGGCAGGCGGGCTTTGGTTTGTTCCCAGACGGTGTCATCCTCCTCGACATCGCCGGTGACTCCTGCCATTGCCAGGGCATCCGAACTAGCCTGTTCGGTAATGACGTCCACCACGTCGTCAATCGTGATGCGGCCTAGTAAGCGGCCCTGCACATTCACGACAGGAATCACGTCGAGGTCGTAGCGCTGCATGAGTTCGGCTACTTCCTCGGCGGGTCGGTAGGTTTCGACGTAGATAATATCCTGGTTGTAAATGCTCTCTACCTTGGTGTTTTTGTGCGCCAGCACAATACGCTTTAGCGACAAAGTACCCAACAAGCGGTTGTTATCGTCCACGACATAAACGGCATACACCTTCTCCACATCCTCGGCTTGCAGCCGCAATTCCTCGATGCACTGGTTCATATTCCAGTTGACGTTGGCTTTGACCAACTCCTTCTGCATGAGTCCTCCCGCCACGTCTTCGTCGTAGTGAAGCAGATCGAGGATAAATCGCGCCTGCTCGCGGTCTTCGAGCAGGGCGATGACTTCCTCGCGGACTTTGATGGGCTGCTCGTTGAGCAAATCCACCGCGTCGTCGGAATCCACCTCGTTGACGTAGCGGGCAATTTCCTGAGAGGTAAAATGCTTGAGAAAATCCTGACGTTCGTCGGTGTCGAGCGCCGCCAGAATTTCGGCCCCGGTTTTGGTATCCAGCAGGCCTACGAGGTACTTGGCCTGTTCGGTGTCTAGTTCGTAGAGGATTCCAGTCACGTCGGCGGGGTACATGTCCTCCATCTCGGCTTTCAGCGTGGCCGAATCCTGGCTTTCGATCATCTCCTCGATATGATCGAGGTATTCTTTGGTGAGTTCGAATGTCATTTTCCTGTCGATTTGGGAAGGCAAAGGTAGCGTTTTCGATTGCCAAAAGTACCCCTGTCCGGCTTGGCGTCATTACGCCATAGTTAAAAAGTACCAGCGGACACGAGGGTTCGGCAAATAGGTAATATCTTTGTAGAAGTTCAAGCAAAGTACCAATCCCCGTTCCATAATGTCGTTTCGCTCCTTCAAATCTACCGCTTCGATTCTTCTACTTCTCCTGGGTGGACTTCCGGCTTTTTCTCAAAGTACCCCTAAAAAAACTACCCTGCTGGCCCGGCCCAAAATGGTGGTGGGCATTGTGGTAGATCAGATGCGTTACGACTACCTGTATCGGTTCTATGACAAATACGGCGAAGGCGGCCTGAAGCGGCTGATGAACGAAGGCTTTAACTGCCGCAATAATCACTATCCCTACGCCCTGACGGTCACGGCGGCGGGTCACTCGTCGGTCTACACGGGTTCGGTGCCGGCCATCAACGGCATCGTGGGCAACGAGTGGTTCGACCCCATTGCGGGCCAGAGCGTGTACTGCGCCGAGGACAGTACCGTAGCCACCGTGGGCAGCTCCAACGCCGACGCGGGAAAGATGTCGCCCCGTAACTTGCTGACCAGCACCATCACCGACCAATTGCAGATCGGCACTAATTTTCGCTCCAAGACCGTCGGTATTGCTATTAAGGATCGAGGTGCCATTCTGCCTGCCGGACACGCCGCCACGGGGGCCTATTGGTTTGATTCCAAGACGGGCAATTGGATCACGAGTACTTTCTACACTGATAAACTACCCAAGTGGGCGCAGGAGGTCAATGACAAAAAACTCCCAATTGCTTACATGAAAGACGGCTGGAAAACACTTCTACCGCTGGATCAGTACGTGGAAAGTACACCGGACGACGAGCCATACGAAAACAAAATGGCCGGAAACAAGACATCCGAGTTCCCGTATAATTTTGGTGAAAACGGTTTTAGTCAGATTGCCTCGACGCCGTTTGGCAATACGATTACGAAAGACATGGCCATCGCCGCCATCAAGGGGGAGAATATGGGAAAAAACCAACAGACCGATTTTCTGGCGGTAAGCTTCTCCTCACCCGACTACGTTGGACACGCTTTTGGCCCCAATTCTATCGAAGTCGAGGATATCTACCTGCGGTTGGATCGTGAATTCGCCGAGTTTTTCACTTTCCTGGATACCTGGACGGGCAAAGGAAACTACACCGTTTTCCTGACCGCCGACCACGGCGTGATGGACGTTCCTGGATTCTGGACTGAACACCGACTACCTGCGGGCTTACTGAACACGGGTGTGGTGAATGAAAAAGTAAAGGGCGCATTGGAGGAAGCTTTCGGGAAAGGTGACTATGTTCGGGCCAATGACAACTACCAGCTCTACCTGAACAATGCAACGCTAAAATCGAAGAAAATCGATGTGGAGGATGTGTACGAGGTAGTTCGCGAAGCCCTACTACCGATTCCCGGAGTTGCTGATGTAATCAATCTTAAAGACTTGGGCGAAAGCCATCTGAATAGCTTCCAACTAGAACTGTATAAGAACGGCACCAATGCCAAGCGTAGCGGCGATATCCAGATCGTGCTGCAACCGGGTTGGTTTGCAGGCCGTTCTACGGGAACTACCCACGGCTCGCCTTACAACTACGATACCCACGTGCCACTACTTTTCTACGGTTGGGGTATTCCCAAAGGCGAAACTTTGCGCCGCACCTCCATCGCCGACATCGCCCCAACGGTGGCCGCACTGCTGCACATTCTTGCCCCGAGTGGCACCGTAGGGAATCCAATTGCGGAAGCGTTGAAGTAGTATCTTCATGCTTCTTCAACAATAAGCTTGATCCCTGCCGACTCACGGATAATCACTTTGCTGCCCGCCTCAATGGGAAGTCGGGTGGCCGAAATGGCGCTCCATTCGGCACCCCGGTAGTAAATTTTGCCCTCGCCCAGCGCTGGAATATCCCGGACGACCATCGCCGTTTCGCCTGCGAACTCGTTGTATTCGGTGTGACTCCCCCTTTGCTTCAGGAGATTCTTAGCGTGTTTTCTGAGTAAGACAAGCGCTAACACTGAGATAAGCGAGAAGGCGAAGAGTTGAGTGTTCAGGTCAGGTAATAAACCAATGCTGGCCAGCAAGGCCGTGATTAAAGCCCCGGCGGCGAAGAAAACAAACACCAGTACTACGCTCACAAGCTCTAAGACGAGCATGAGCAGTCCAATGATAAGCCATATTTGGGGCAGGGATAAATCCATGAGCTGGAAAGGCTGTCTTGCAGCCGTGTGATTTCAGTTATCGTTAGCAGGCGGACAAGCTGTCCGTCCTACATCTACATATGCTGCTAGTTATTCTTAGGCATCTCGCTTTTGACGACTGTCATCGACGCGGCAATTAGTGAACCCAGGTCGGCGAAATTAGCAGGAAGAATGAGGGTATTATTTGTCTTGGCCAGTTTTCCGAATTGCTCCACCAAATTGTCAGCCACCCGAAGTTGCACGGCTTCCATACCACCGTTATTTTGGATGGAGGCGGCTACCAGCCGGATACTTTCGGCCGTGGCCTGAGCTACAGACAAAATAGCCGAAGCTTCTCCCTGCGCCTCATTGATTTGCCGCTCGCGAACGCCCTCCGATTCCAGTACCGCTTTTTGCTTTTGACCTTCGGCCACATTGATGGCGGCCTGCTTCTCACCGTCGGACTGTAAAATTACGGCGCGGCGCTCGCGCTCAGCCTGCATCTGCTTTTCCATCGCCATGAGTACGCTTTGTGGCGGCGTGATATTCTTTATTTCGTAGCGAAGTACTTTGACACCCCAGCTGGTAGCGGCTTCGTCGATGGCATCCACCACCGCGCGATTGATGGTCATGCGCTCTTCAAAGGTTTTGTCGAGGGCCAACTTGCCGATCTCGCTCCGCATGGTCGTTTGGGCTAACTGCGTCACGGCAAAGGTGTAGTTGGAAATTCCGTAGGCGGCTTTCTTGGCATCGATCACCTGAATAAAGATGACGCCATCCATGCGTACTTGCACGTTGTCATTGGTAATACAAATCTGCTCAGGGATGTCGATGGCTGATTCCTTGAGCGTGTATTTGTAGGCGACCCTATCAAAGAAGGGGATTATGAAATTGATGCCGGGCTGCAACACGGCGTAGAACTTACCAAGTCGCTCGACGACGTAAGCGGTTTGCTGCGGGACTACCTTCACGGCCATCAGAATGGCCAATACCACCAGCACAAGTAGAACAATTAGGGCGATCATAGCTTTTCAGGTTAAGGGTACGCCACGAAAGTAGGGAGGTTCTCGCCCCGCCGCAATACTTGTCGGACAAACGATCAGCCGGAAAGGGCCATCGGCGGCGGGGCGTTATGGGTGGCAGGCAAGTGCCTATCCCCGCAAAATTTCTCTTGAAATCACCAGCTTCTGAATCTCGCTTGTGCCTTCGCCGATGGTGCACAGCTTGCTATCGCGATAGAATTTCTCCACGGGGTAGTCTTTCGTGAAGCCATACCCTCCGAATACCTGCACTGCTTCGTTGGATACGCGCACGGCGGTTTCGGAGGCGTGGTATTTGGCCACCGAACTTTGCAGGCTGACCTTTTCGCCTCGGTCTTTCGTGTCGGCAGCGTTGAAAGTAAGCATCTTGGAGGCTTCTATGTCGGTGTACATATCGGCCAGTTTGAAGGCAATGCCTTGAAATCTTGAAATCGACTGGCCGAACTGCTTGCGCTCCTTGGCGTAATCGCGGGCGGCCTCGAAAGCACCAACGGCGGTTCCCACACTGAGCGCAGCAATAGAAATACGTCCGCCATCCAGAATTTTGAGCGATTGAATAAATCCCTCACCTACTTCGCCGAGGCGCTGGCTGTCGGAAACAACGCAATCCTGAAAAATAAGCTCGGCAGTTTCGGACGCCCGCATTCCGAGTTTGTCCTCTTTGCGCCCGGCGGTAAAGCCCGGAGTACCTTTCTCAATAATAAATGCCGTCGCTCCATGTTTATCGCCCGGCTCGCCCGTGCGGACGATCACAACGGCCACGTCGCCGCTTTTGCCATGGGTGATAAAGTTTTTGGAGCCGTTCAACGTCCAGTTGTCACCGTCCTTCACGGCTACAGTGCGCATGTTTCCCGCGTCGGAGCCCGTATTAGGTTCGGTCAGGCCCCAGGCACCGATCCACTGACCAGAGGCCAGCTTTGGCAGGTACTTCTGTTTCTGATCCTCGTCGCCAAACATCAAAATGTGGTTGGTACATAGCGAATTGTGCGCCGCCAGCGATAGGCCTATGGACGGATCTACCTTCGAAACTTCTATAAGAGCAGCCACATACTCGCGGTAGCCCAAGCCCGAGCCCCCGTACGCGACGGGAACAAGAATGCCCATCAGCCCCAGTTCACCCATTTGGTGAAAGATCTCGGCGGGAAAGTACTGGGCTTCGTCCCACTCGCGAATGTTGGGGCGAATATGCCGCTCGGCAAAGTCGCGAACGGTTTCCTCAATAAGTGCTTGGTTTTCGGCAGTTTCAGTATTCATAATAGTATTTTTATCAAAAAGATGAAGTGTAAATTTTAGAGCAAAGTACAGTATTTAAACGATAGCA
>NZ_JBGSXF010000719.1:0-13126 GCF_041751555.1 Persicitalea sp.
TATCCCTTCAAACCCGGTATGACGGCCTCGGTTGACATCATTACCGACCGTAAATCCAACGTCCTATCGGTTCCCATTGCCGCCGTAACTACCCGCGACACCAAAGCCGACAAGGGCACGAAGAAGCCGACAGATCCTGACAGCAATAATGATCAAGATGGCGAAGGCAAGCCACTCACGGAAGTTGAGCCAATCAAGGAAGTTGTATTTGTGGACAGCGCAGGCGTAGCCAAGCTGCGGGAGGTAAGAACCGGTATTAGTGATTTCGAGAACATCGAGATTCTGTCTGGTCTGAAAGCGGGTGAGAAGATCGTTTCGGGACCGTTCATAGTAGTGTCCAAAAGATTGAAAGGTGGCGACAAGATCGCCAAGAAGAGTGCGGAAAGTAAAAAAGATGGCGGAGATACAAAAGAAAGCAATGATTGATGCGTTCTAAAAGCGTGTTTATTCGATTTAGTTAAGGTTAAAAAAAGAAAATCCTTATGGCTTTGCCGTAAGGATTTTTTATTTCATGTATCTATTTTATTTTTTATCCACTATCTGGATTAAAAATATGCGTCAGGCGTATTGGTTTTCCTTCCCCAGATTTTTTACGAGCATGTAGTAGAACAGGGCGCGATACTTATTGCGGTTGGAACTACCGAAGGTTTCGCACACTTTTTGGATGGCGGCATCCAGGTCGGCGGAATCAGCCATACCCATTTTCTTGATCAGAAAGCTAGCTTTCACACGATTTAATTCGGCCTTGTCGCCGCAGGAAACCTTGGCCGAGTCGGCGTTGTAAATCGAAGGTCCGAGTCCTTTCGTTACTTTTGTCAGGAGATCGGCATCGACCGAAATACCAATCTTACCGGCCTCCTCCATGTAGGTGGCCATCAGGTCGTCAAACTTGCTCATAAATGGGGGTTGTTTAGGATTTAAAAAAATGGAAACTAACTTTCAATGAAATAAATATTTTATGATTTTCAAAGCTTAGACGCCCATTTGGTAAAAAAGACACTAAAAAATTATCGAGCGGTAAAAAAAACACGATGAATAAAGCGCATTTGAACAAAATAGCTGTCGTTGGCGGTGGTAGTTGGGCTACGGCACTTGTTAAAATCTTGTGCGAACAACCCAATAATCGGGTGCGTTGGTGGCTCCGCAGCAAGGCCGACATCGACCACATCCGCAACTACCACCACAACCCCCGCTACCTAAGCGACGTCTATCATTCGCCGAAAAAGGTGAAGGTGTACGGTAAAATAAAAGAGGCCGTAAAGGCAGCCCATTATGTAGTGTTGGCGGTGCCGGCAGCCTTCGTGCAGGAACCGTTGCAGTCATTAAAACCCGCCGACCTGGCTGGCAAGCGTATCGTCTCGGCCATCAAAGGCATGATCCCCGAGGCCAACCAATTGGTCACCGATTGGGTGGAAGAAAAATTTAGTGTTTCGCTATCTGACATCTGCGTCATCGCCGGACCCTGCCACGCGGAGGAGGTTGCACTGGAAAAGCAGTCGTATCTGACCATCGCCTCCACCAACCATGACTGCGCCACTGATTTTGCAAAACTTATAACTTGTCGTTACGTAACTGCGTACCCGCTGGCTGACCTCTACGGCGTGGAATACGCCGCCGTGATGAAAAACATCGTGGCCCTGGCCTGCGGCATTACGCATGGCCTGGGCTATGGCGACAATTTCCAGGCGGTCATGGTATCTAAT
The DNA here is from genome assembly GCF_041751555.1 of Persicitalea sp. Taxonomy (NCBI): domain Bacteria; kingdom Pseudomonadati; phylum Bacteroidota; class Cytophagia; order Cytophagales; family Spirosomataceae; genus Persicitalea; species Persicitalea sp. Next base: position 1,704 of record NZ_JBGSXF010000719.1, read on the forward strand.
GCCATGCTGGAAATCCGCCGCTTCGTAACGGTCGTCGATCCCCGCGAACGCGAAATGAGCGCATCAGCTTACCTCGGAGATTTGCTGGTAACGGCCTATTCGCAGTTTAGCCGCAACCGCCTTTTTGGCAACATGATTGGGCGCGGGTACAGTGTAAAGGCCGCCCAACTCGAAATGAAAATGATCGCCGAAGGATACTATGCGACCAAAAGTATTCACGCCATGAATGAACAGTACGGCGTAACGATGCCGATTACCGATGCGGTGTACCGCATTTTGTACGAAGGTACTTCCCCCAGCTTAGTCATGGATGAGCTGAAGCTGCAACTAAGATAACAGCAAACGGTTCAGATCTGAAAACTGATTATCCCTTCCTTCCCCTTAACTGTTTTAATAACATCTCACCTCAAACAAAGCCGCTGGAGAAGTAGTAGAAGGATGTGCCAGCTTGATTTTCAGGGTGGTAGTTTCGACAGGCGAATCGAACACGATTATATTTCTAGTTTGATGGTTGTCCATCTTCTCGAAAACTACCTTATTCCTGTCGTCAAATACCTGATACTCGCGTACGCAAAACGGCATTATGTTTTCGGGGTGCGGGATAAGTACGTTTTCGGCGGGATGGTCGTAGTCTGTGTCGAAGAATAACTCCATGCGTTTGATTTTTTTTGGTTCGGACCAGGCCAGCGTTAGCGTCGGCTCTGGATCTTCGAAGTCAGCGACCCACGCGTTGGGCTGATGCGTAGGTCGCTGCAAGCCGTTGCGGATATTTTCGACTTCGAATGCTCGTAAGCCTTCCTCTACTTTGAATGCCAGATTTTTACCTTTCGGACGCCGCTGCGGTACCCAAAACTCGAAAGTATCCACGCCGATGTCTTCCGTAGGCTCCTGCTTGCCGTAGTTCGACACGGCGGGATTGGTGGCGTTGAAGACCGAAAGCAGTCCCGTGATAAGCTGTGAGGAGCGCTTCAAGGCGATTTTCTCGTTTTTAAGGATCACCAGAAATGCGTAGGTAGCTTCGGCAAAATCAGATTGAAAATCAAGTTTTATGCAGTTTCTGCCTTTTTGGAGGGAAAAACTCTTTTTCTCCAAAACTACATCGGGCGAATGGCTGTCCTGGCGGCTGCACATCCGCAATTCTACGTCCAACTCAGTACTTTCAGAAGCATAGGGATGCAGTGTGATTTGGGGTACTTTGCCCGCACTTACCGGAATCATCTGGGCCGAAGCAAATTCCATCGGGGTAGTTTTGGACTCCTCGGGTAGTTCAGTCAGGCGTAATGTACTTGACGCCGTAATTTTAGCTTTCTGCACCAAATCCGCTTCATCTTGCAAAATCAGATTGGGAATATGCTGCCCATTTTTCAGTAATTCATTTTGCAAGATTTTTACGTTTTCTTTCTGGGCAAGATCGGCGGGAAGCCAACCTTTCTCCGCACAAATCTTTGCCGCCATCCCCACTGCCTGTCCGCCGTGGGCGCTGGTCGCCATGACCCGTGAGGAGCCAAAGGCCACGTGCGAAGCCGAGATGATGCGCCCGGCGACGAAGAGGTTCTTGACGTTTCTTGAATAATAACAACGGTACGGAATGCCGTAAATGCCCTTGCTGTGCCATTGGTTGCAGCCGGGCTTTTCGCTGAATACGCCATCGGCGGGGTGCAGGTCGATGCTCCAGCCACCAAAGGCCACGTCGTCGTAGTGCGGGCGTTGCTCAACGATGTCTTGCTGAATGAGCATGTAATCGCCCTCGAAGCGGCGGCTTTCGCGCTTGCCGGGGATGGTGCCGACCCATTCGAGGGTGAGGTTCTCAGCTTCGGGAAAATTGCCGGAATTTTTGATGTAATCCCACACGCCGTAAATCACCTTCCAGAGTTCCCACTTAATGGTTTCGGTTTCGTGTACGGTGTCGAGCCGGCCGCCGTACTCGAGCCACCAAAGCCAGCAGCCAAAATCCTGCGTGTTGAAACGTCGGAATTTGGGAATTTCCTTAGTTACGTCAATGGCGAAACTCGGCGCAACGTACTTGACAGGCTTGCCTACATTTTTAGAATAAAAATACATCGAATGTCCTAGTAACTCGCCGTATTCCGCCGTAGGCGCGAATTTCTCCCCAAACTCCTCGCTCGACTCGGCCCCCATGCGGAAGGCCGCACCCGCCAGAAAGCCTACAATACCATCGCCGGAAGCATCGCAAAAAAGCGGCGCGGTGAGTTCATACTGCGTGGAGTTTTGGGAACAAAAGGCAAGTACTTTAGTGATTTTGTCAGTGTCGTCCGGGTCTTTTTCCAGTTCGTAAACTGCGGTATTTAGCAACAGCGTGATATTAGGTTCACTCACAACCTTTTCCAGCGTGATCGTATCGAAGATGAGGGAATTACCCTCAGGGTTACGGTACATATTCTCGATCAGCAGCTCGTCGATCACGCCGCCTTCCCGCGCCCAGCGGTTGTTGTTGCCCATGTGCGAAGTCGCGCCAAGTACCCATAGCCGCACTTCGGACGAGGCATTGCCGCCCAGCACGGGACGGTCTTGAACAATAATAACTTTGATACCCGCACGGGCAGCGGTGATGGCGCAGCACACGCCCGACAGTCCGCCGCCCACGACGACGAGGTCGGCAGCGAGGTCGGTTTTTGTTGGATTTCTTTTATTGGTAGGATGGGATGTGATCATTTAAGCTTTGTTTTCATTAAATTTGTTAAAAATACTTTATCAAATGTCCGTAGTTCAATCTTTCAATCGACTCAGTAACTTGCAGTTAGAGTAGCTTAAACTTTATCCCTACAACGTCTCAGACGAAGTGGTAAAGGATATAAAAAAAATGCTGGCTCAGTATTTCTCCGCCAAGATCGACCAGGAAATGGATGAGCTTTGGGAGGAGAAAAATTGGAGCGATCAGACTATTCAGGATTGGAAAGGCGAACATTTACGTAGTCAGAATAGCCAATGATCGTAATCATCGACATTAATATCCTGCTTATTTCGCTCCCTAAAAAATCCCCATACCGTCCTATTTTTGACGCACTCAAAGACGGAAAATTTGAGTTAGTAATTAGCAATGATATTCTTTTTGAATACCATGAAAAACTTGCTGAAAAAACCTCAACCTCCGTTGCTGACAATGTTGTTAAACTTCTGCTTTCACTCGATAATGTTTCGCTGCAATATATTTCTTTCAAATGGGGGATCATGCAAAACGACCCCGATGACAACAAGTATGCCGATTGCGCATTGATAGCCAATGCCGAATTTTTGGTTTCAGAGGTCAGGCATTTCAACATTTTTCAAGGAATCAAATTACCCGCTTTGAAGGTCATTGGGATTGATGCGTTTTTGACATATGTTATTTCTTTACCCTGACCTCATACTTCGCCTTTGGGTCGAGGTTCCTGATAAATAAATGTTCCGTTCGTGCCGAAGCTACCTCCACCGTCTGCCACGCTTGCGGTTGCTTACCAATTTTCCGGTACTGGAAGGCATAGCCCGTCGCTTTTTTAACGGGTTCGTAAATAATCAGCAACTCGTCACCGTGCGGTACAGTAGCTTTGATTTTGGTCGGCGGTAGCGGTAGCCCGCCGTCGGGCGTGATGCTTCGCTCGGGCGACCACTCGCCGAGGGCGTAGTTGTCGCGCATACTTTGGAGGCGGTAATAATACGTCTTGCCATTTTCCAGCCCGGTGACGTGTAGCGTACCGGGATTGGTGGTCTGTACCGTCTTGGCGTTGGTGTAGTCGCTCGCTTTTTCCGTTACCTGAATTCGGTAAAAATAATCGTCGTTTGATACCCCGTAACCCACTGAAAAGCCGCGGTCTTTTACCTCGTCGTATTGGATTACGGGCGGGGGAAGTTGGCTAATTATTTTTACCGTTTGGATTTTGGAATTTGTTTCGCCCTTGGGATTGATGGCGACCAGTGCAATGCGATAGTTTTCATTGATCACTAAACCATCTATTTCCAAATAATTGTTGATCGTAGCCGCCGTTCCCTTACTCAGGTTCCCGATTCCGTATTTCAATTTGTACTCGGTGGCCGAGGGAATTTTATCGAAATACACCCGTACGGCTCCTGAATTCGGCGGAACGGAATTTATCACCGTTCGGAAAGTCAAAGCGGCTTTAATGGTAGGTTCGGCGGGTTTTTGAAAATAAAGCGTGGTATCGTACACGGCGTAATTTGTTGGCGACACGAGTTCGATTTTCAGCGCGGTGACGTTGGTTTCAACTTGCCATTTTATATCAAAATTTTGCTTTGAATCGCCGGGTCGCGTTGTTGGGATTTTTGTGAAATCCGCTTGCAAGGATTGCCCCTTTTGATCAAGAATTTGCCACACCAAATGATAATTGCGCAGCGTGAAAGCGGGTAAATCCAGCTTGCCGCGCGGCGTGATAATTACCTTCGCCGAAGCATTCATCAGGTTTCCAACGGCAAGATTCCTGATCGGCGCGAATTCCTTTCGCATCGACGCGTAGGCGCGTTTCTTCTGTCGATATACGTCCACGATTCCCCAGGGGCGGTTTTCCGATAGTTCTTTGGTGCCAAAAAATGCGGAGCGATAATCGTTGAATGTCCAGAGCGAACCACCCACCAGGTAAGGGTAGTAGCGTAGCGAGTCCACCAACGCGCTGGCTTCGATGTCGACGTCTAGATTTTCACTGAGTTGGCCCGCGCCGAACTCGGTATAAAAAAGAGTTTTATTTGGATACAACTCGTGCTGCCGCCGGGTGATGGGGCCGAGGTTATTGCTATACTTATTGATGGCACCCAAATCCGAAAACTGGATGATGTCGTTGGGCTGGGTAGCGGTGTGACTCACGACGATGGCCAGACGGGTACTGTCCTGCCGATGGGCGTCGGCAATAGCGCCTTCCACGTACTTAAGGGCCGACGGATTATGACCAATCTCATTGCCAATCGACCAGCCCACAATGGCCGGGTGGTTGTATTCCTTATTGATCAACCGATTCAGCCACTCTTTTGGGAGGGGATCGTTGGTGTCAGCCATCGTGTCGTAGCCCCATAGCGATACTTCCTCGAAAGTCATCAGGCCGCGTTCGTCCAAATAGTCGAGTACTGCCTCGGACAGCGGCAAGTGGCTCACGCGGCACAGGTTAGCCCCGGCTTGCTTCATCAGGTCGATGTCCTCCTTGTAGCGCCATTCGGGAAAGGTGTTGCCGTTGGTGCGGTCGTCCGGCACGAGGTTGTAGCCTATCAACCGCACGGACTCCCCGTTGAGTTTGAACTGGTACTTCTCGTTGTTTACCTCGATTTTTCGAATGCCGAAACGCGTCGGTTTTGACTTTGTTACCGTGCCGTTTGCCTGGGTGCTTTGAATGCTGGATTCGTACAAAAACGGATCATCGAAATGCCAGAGATGCACTTCCTCTTTGGCTAAAACCGCAGAAACGACCGTCGATTCCACACTTCCGGCGGGTACTTGAAAGCGAAAAGCTAACGGCGCACCGACCGCCTCGCCCTCTGCAGAAAGTTGTAAAGTACCTTTCGCTTCGGTGGCTTGGTCGCTGTGGTTTTGGTAAAAAATCCTGACGGCGACTTTGGCCGTACCCTTTTCCAAATCAGGTACCGCCGTAATATGCTGACGCACGAAGCGCAATGGGTCAGTCACTTCCAGCGTCACTGGACGACGGATGCCGCCCCAGTTCCAGAGCGCACCTCGCCGGAAAGTGTTGTCAGCACTTACGACGAGGACGTTGGGTTTGTCATAGACGAGGTACTTTGAAACCTCGAATTCGAAGGGGAAAAAGCCAATGTGATTTTCTCCCAAAAGTCGCCCGTTCAACCAGACTTTGGCTTGGTTATACACTGCTTCGAAGACGATGCGAACTATCTTGTCCTTCCAGGCTGATGAGGCAATGAATCTTTTGTGGTACCAGGCTTTGCCGACGTAGTGCGCGTACTCGTTGCGCAAGTCCCAGTTGCCGGGGACGTTCATTGTGTCCCATTGGTTGGGGGAGAAATCTTTTTTGTACCAGCCTTGGGCTTCGCCTATGTCGTTAGGGTCAGTGCGGAAATTCCAATCGCCGTTAAAGCTATTGATGCTGACTGCGTCAATGACGGACTGGGCGTAGGAACCTGTTCCGTAAAGGAACAGCACTAAACAAATCTTAAAGGCCGTATATGCGCCGTTTTTTCTCATTCAAGTTGCCACCCCTACGGGGTTTTCGGATTGATTTCTTTGTTCTTTCTGCTACCGCCACTGAGGTTAGGCTCCGCTGGGGCCGGGTACTTTCGGGTGTTTTTTAGTGTCGTCCACGCCACCCAGCCTCCCACAGCCACAATGACCAATCCAATCCCCACAATCAACCCTATGTCCTTGCCGCCATTAATCCCCAATGCTGCAATGCTCAATCCCGTAATCACGAAGCTAATGGCGATGGCCCGCAGCGCGAAAGTATTTTGGGATAAAGAAGCCGCTGAGGCCGCTTGGGAAGCCTCCACCGTTACTGCCTTGTCTCGCGTCGTGTACCAGGTTAGGTACTGACTATACTGCTGGTCCTCGGCTTTGTTTCTAAAAACTACCCACTCAAAGATCGCCAGCATTGCCATCGGCAACCCGATGCCCAGCGACATTTCGGCCGCGCGACTCAGCGAAAAATCAAAAATTGCGGGCGCCAAGAATTTGAAAAATATTCCCACCGCCAGACTTACCAAGGCTACCGTCAGGATAGAATGCGCGTTTTGCCGCTTCGAGAATAGTGTCCAGACAACAGGCAGCAGCAGCGAGCCGCCCGAAATGGCTCCCACACTGAGTACCAGGTTCACCAGCCCTCCGATGTGCGGCACGGATAGCGCGATGCCGATGGTGATAAGGCCGAAGACGGCCGTCATGCCGCGACCGATGCGCACCTGCGTCTTTTCGCTGGCGTCGGGATTGATGAGTTTTTTGTAAACATCGTTGGTAAAAACCGCCGCCAGCATATTGAGCAGCGTATTGGCCGTACTCGCCGTGGCCGACACCATCGCGGCCAGCATCAGCCCCACCAGTCCGGCGGGCAGTACGAGTTGCGCCATAAGAATGTAAGCCCCCTCCGATTCCAGTCCCGACAAATCGGGCTTGAGCGAGCGGAAAATCATCGGCGGCAGCATCCACAGAAACGGACTGACGGAATACAAACCCGCAAAAAGGTAGGCCACCTTCTTCGACTCGCGCGGGGTGCGAACGCTGGTGTACCGCTGCACATAAGCCCAATTTCCTCCGATGAAAACGATGTGAAATAGCGTGAAAGCCAGCACAAAACCCAGGGAAAATTCTCCGTTGAATACCTTGAAAAAATCGGCGGGAACCTCTTCGACAAAGGTCGAAAAGCCATCGGCGCGTTCCAGGGCGAGGGGAACCAGTATCAGCACCGCCGCCAGCAGAATCACAAATTGCAGCACGTCCGTGACCAGCACTGCCCACAAACCGCCCATCGCGGTGTACAGAATCACCATCAAGCCCAGCACGATAATGCAAGTTTCGAGCGAAAAAGGCGTGGCGACGTAAACCAACTTCCCGACCGGGTAAAGTACCCCGCCGATAGTGAAAAGCGTGAACAATGTGAGCAGGTAGGTAAAAAGCTGTTGTACCCGTACGCCCAGCCGACGACCGATGTATTCGGCGGCCGTCAGGGTGCGGGTACTTTTCCAGCGGGCAGCGATGAAATGGGCCGTCACCAGCCCCCCGATGCACATCGTGAGTTGAATGGTGATGGCGACAAAACCCAGGTCGTAGGCAATGGAACCCCAAACGACGAAAGTGCCCGCGGATAAGAAACTCATGAACAGCGATAGTCCACTCACCCACCAGGGCGCAGACTCCCCGGCGGCAAAGAAGGACTTGGCGTCGGTACCCGTGCGGGCGAAGGCCAGTCCCAGAACGAGCTGGAAAACCGCGAAGGCGGCCATGACAATGAAATCGAGATTTTCCAGCGGAAGCGTTTGAAGTTAGTAGTTGAAAATGATTACCTCGGTCTTCGGGCTTCAAACGCCTCGCACCTCCTCCAAATAGCATCGCACTTCAAAAATCCGGGCAAGTTCGTCGCCTTGCGTTCGCTGGACTTTGATGCGAATGGACTCCACTTCTACTGGTTCGAATAGATTCTCGACCCGCCGCAGGTAGTTATTCTCTACTTTTGCTAAAACCTGGCTCCCATTCTTAGTCTGCGCTTCGATGATGTAGTCGGCCACGGTTTCGGGCTGGGGGCCACGTTCCTGACTATTGTACACGCCGTCGTCGCCCGATAGCATCAAGCGCCGATGCGATCCGGTGTCGAAGGTAAGCTGCACATTGCTGATCTTCACGGGCTTATTCCAGGAAATTTTCAACCAAGGTTCGCCGCCCTTCATTTCGGCTTGCCATTGGTGGCTGTTGCCGTCCATGATGTCGCGGTTGGTACCATCGAGGACATTCGCGGCAACACCCGCCTTGGTCTCGGCAGAAGCCTTGACAGTCGCTTTTTTCGCTAAGTCCTTATCATCTTCATTTTTCACTCCTAGCATGGATTGATCCTGACGGAGCAATTGCTGTTGGAGGCGGCTCAGATGACTTGCATCGTTACCCAGTTGGGTAAGCATAGTGCCGTTGTTGACGCAATAAGCCACGCCCGTTCCCACCGCTTGCCCCATTGTGGCGCAGGTAGCCATAACCCGCGTAGAGGATAGCGCCACGTGCGACACGCTGACGTTTCGCCCGGCCATGAGCAAATTCTTGATGCTCTTGCTGTACAAGGATCGGAACGGAATCGAGTAGGGGGCTTTTAAGGGGATTGAAATGTAGGGGACCATGTCGGTGCTGCTCATTCCTTCGGGCGGATGGTCGTCGAGCGGCCAACCCCCGTAGGCGACGCGGTCGGGGAAGAGTTTGGCGTTCTGGATGTCGTCCTGCTTCATAATGTAATCGCCCACTACCCGGCGGCTCTCGCGCTTGCCGGGAATCATGCCGACCCAGGCCAGGGCCATGTTCTCGGCCTCGGGGTAGTTGCCGGAGTTTTTGATATAATCCCAAACGCCGAACAGAATCGTCAGCAGGTCGTGCCGTAATTCCTGACCATCTTGTATAATATCCATTAGTCCGCCCAGTTCCAGCCACCAGTAGCCATATTCCAACCCTCTGATATTTCGGTGGATGAAGTCTTTCTTCGAGTACTTCTTAGCCCAAACGGGCGGCGTGTAAGGCATCGGGCGATCGTGCTTGCTGGACATGAACAGCAGGCTATTTCCCATTGACTTGTTGTCGGCTACGTCCACGGCCAGCGACTCGCCCCAGCGAGACTTGGCTTCGCGGCCCCGCATGAAGTCGGCCCCGGCCTGGGCGGCCATCGTGGCGTCGCCCGTGCAGTCGGCGTAGTATTTGGCCTTGATTTCGTAAATGCTCTCCGTTTGGGAGCAGATGGCCCTGATCTTCTTGATTTCGCCGCCGCCGACCTCCGTTTCGTAGAGCACTGTGTCGAGCAGCAAGGTGATGTTAGGTTCGGAATAGACTTTATCGTACATGATGAAGTCCCAGATTTCAAAGCTGCGCTGGGGATTCTCGGCGGCTTCGGTCAGAAAAAGTTCTTCCATAATCCCCGTCTCGCGCCAGGGCTGACCTTTCAGGGCCGTGGCCCCGCAAATGTGCATCCTGATTTCGCTGCTGCCATTGCCGCCCAGTCGGGAACGATCCTGGATGAGGATGACTTTGGCCCCGTTGCGGGCGGCGGAGATGGCCGCGCAAACACCCGCCATACCCCCTCCGGCAACCAGAAGGTCGGTATCGTATTTCTTGACTTGGTACACCTCTTTTGCCGCCGACCGAGCTTGTTCCACTGGACTCTTCCCAAATAGGGTTAGCGGGCTAGTAAAAAACGCTCCTGAGCTAAGGCCTGCGGTTTTTAGAAAATCTCTTCTTTTAGCTTCCATGAGTTTAGGTTTTTAGTTTTTGGGAAAACATATTGCCACAATTGCTTATTGGTTAGCCTTTTGTAGCGATTTAACTTTTACCTTTTGTTGGTCGGTTAGTTTTGGAGAAACATTTTGAAGTTCGGCGACGGACTCAGGTGTCAGCGGAATACCCTTCAATCGATTGATGATTTCGTTTTGCATTTCAAAATTCAGATTGCCGATCATCCCGACTAGTTTGAGCTGGTAGTCCTTCTCTTTCCAAATATGTGCTGGTAGTTTCTCGACGGCGAAAAACGGTACGTATTCATCACCGATCGCGACCAGATGCATTAACTCGGGCAGGTATTTTTTTGTGGCGTCGATTGGGATTTTGGTCAAAGCGTAGTATTGGTAGTGGTAGTCTTCCGAGCGCAGCATTTGTACCAAGAGCGAGTCGTCGAAAAAACCCTCAGTATGTTGCAGGATTTTCCGGGCTGCTTCGCCGTTGACGATGTGCCACAGACGGTGGGTCGTATATAATGCTCCGCCAACTACCTCGTCTTTGATCGTCGTGCTGGTGGCTCCGGTTGTGGCATCCACCACGGCGGAGGTTCGCTTCACGCTGTTATCCACCAGGCTTTTCATGTCATAGTCGCGCAGTAATGAGGTTTTATTGGCCAGAATCTTTTTCAATTTTACATGATCGGCGGCATCAAATTTCTCGTGGTCAAACTTGGTGAGTGGAGCTTCTGGCGGCAGACGGTAATCTTTAAAATTCCCCAAAAGATCCCAGAACAAATCGATCTCAACTAAATAGCAGAGACTATCCTTGCAAACGGGCGTTTCGACGTGGCTTTGGTAGTGGTCAGGTTCGTCATTTTCCGCATAGGCTAGATTTACCGCCACCCGGACCGAATCTTCCATGAAAAATACAAAAGCTTCCTCCGTCCTAACGACCCTGTGGTTGTTAGGAGCCAGGGCCATGCAAAGGCCCAGCACGCTGATGAGGAGGAAGGTTTTTTTTAGCAAAACTAGTTTTTGGTCAAAGGTCGTCCGGTGTAGCGATCTGTCTTGTCAGCGATAATATGATCGGTAGGTTTCACGTCTTTCGTTTCCGCGCTCCATTGAGCTATTGCCGTAGTTAAGGATTTAACTCGCGCTTTTTGGGCGGGATCGCGAGCGATGTTTTCAAGTTCGTAGGGATCGTTTTTCAGATCAAACAATTCCACACGTGTTCTCGGATGTTGAAAAAGTAGTTGCTGGGCGGGCGATAATTTACCCGCCTGTTTTTGTTCATAAAGGCTTAGCCAGGAGGGACTTTCGGCAATATCGGATGGAGAACCGAAGGGGAATTTCTCGTACGCTCCATTCACAATCAGCTTGTAGCGATCCGTTCTTACGCTACGCATGTGTTCGTCTATACCATGCCAGTTCCGCTCGCTGAATGCGTAGTAGCGTACTGTTGTTTTTTGATTGGTAAAAATCTTTTGCAACCCCAGGCCAGGCATTTCGGCGGGCTTCTCAATTCCGGCGACTTGCAGGATAGTGGGGGCGAGGTCGATGGCACT
>NZ_JBGSXF010000720.1:0-2626 GCF_041751555.1 Persicitalea sp.
GCCATGTTCATTTTCTTCCACAAAAAAGAACTCATCAATCGAATCACGCACCCATTCCCGATTTTCGAGTTTTTTGGCGGTCAGCAAATAAACGGTATTGCCCGCCTCCTTGCAGGCTTGCAGAAAGTCGTTTCCCTTAAAGAAAGTAGATACGCAAAGGAAGGTTAGTTTTTGGGACATACTGATATCGTTTTGGGTAAAAGAATAATTGGCGAAATGGGTCAATCGTTCACGGTGAGCCCAGAGAAAAACTCTGCTAGTAAGCGCACCCCAAACGCAGTACCCGCTCGATTAGGGGTAAAGTCCATGTCGCCAAAGGCGGTGCCGGCAATGTCGAGATGGGCCCAGGCGGGGTGGTCTTCGGTGAATATTTCAAGGAACTTAGCCGCTACGATGGCTCCGGCAATGGGTTTGCCGTGGTAGTTGCGCACGTCGGCAATATCGGATTTTATTTCGTCCTTATACTCGTCCCAAATTGGCAACCTCCATAAGCGCTCACCCGTCTGATCCGCAGCGGTAGTGAGCTGTTGGGCCAGGTCGTCATTGGCGGTAAAAAGTCCGGCGGCGGCGTAGCCGAGGGTCTGCACTACGCTACCGGTGAGCGTGGCTAGGTCGAGTAAAACATCGGGTTTGTAGTTCTTGAGCGCATAGCTAATTCCATCGGCTAGGATAAGCCGCCCTTCAGCGTCGGTGTCAATAACCTCGATGGTCTTGCCCGAGAGTGAGTCGATTACGTCGCCGGGTTTGGTACTTGCTCCGTCCACACAGTTTTCTGTGGAAGGAATTATTCCCACCACCCGCAGGGAAATTTCCAGTCGGGCAGCCAGTTCCACTGCGCCCAATACGGCAGCGGCTCCGCCCATGTCGCTCTTCATCATGTGCATGTTGGCGGAACTCTTGATCGACACGCCACCCGTATCGAAGGTCACGCCTTTGCCTACCAGTACCACGGTTTTATCATATTTGGTCGGGCTGTATTCTGTCACAATTAACACAGGCGGTTCTTCGCTGCCTTTGCTTACCGATAGCAGGGCGTGAACACCCAGGGCTTCGAGCGAATCCTTTTCAAGTACAGTTACCTTGTAATTGTGTTGTCTTCCCGAGTCCAGCGCCCACTCGGCCAGGACGCGCGGTGGCTTTTTGTTGGCGGGCGCATTCATCAAATCCATCACGCGCATTTGCACGGCGGCAGTTACTTTTCCTTTAAAGATGGCCCTTTCGTTCTCCGCCGTTTTATCATCTACCCAAACAGTCAGGGTACCAGCCTTGCCAAAAAATTTACTGTATGGTTTTTCCTCCGTCTTGTAAAGATTGACTTTATACCCTCCCAGCATTATGCCGTTCACGGCAGCCTCGATCCACTCGACCGAAACGCCGCGCGCGTCGAGAGTAATGGCATCGGGCCAGCGGTCTATGCGCTTGTGGAAAACGGTACGCAACGACTTTAGTACCGTGACAGCGGTTGGTTTTTTGCCTAAACCCAGCCAAAGCTGTTGCTCCGAAGGCCACCACATTTCATTTTTTTCAGCTTTGAAAACCGCAGGCTTGGGTGATTCGTTGTCCTGGATATACAGACTGACGGTGAGGTCAGTTTCTTGTGGAGAAGTAATTAGGGATATTTTCATCTTGTAATAGTCAAGTGGCTAGGACGAAGCCAAAGTTAAGCAGAGCTTTTCAGAAAGGGACGCAGCTGGCCCGGCAATTCTAAATTCCGCGGCTATCTTTGCGAGTTAGCTCGGTAGTCGATTCCTTTTGATTGCGCTTAGACGCTATAAATCGCGTCTCTACACGTCCTGAATACTAAACTATGCAAATTCTCTCTTACAATGTCAACGGCATCCGCGCCGCCATTCGAAACGGTTTGGTAGAGTGGCTTTCCGATAAGCAATACGACATTTTGTGTTTTCAGGAAATCAAAGCCCAACCCGAGCAGGTCGATTTATCTGGTTTTCAAGAATTGGGGTACGAAGTAGTCGGTTGGCACGCGGCGGAGAAAAAGGGGTACAGTGGTGTGGCGATTTTATCAAAAATAACACCAGATAAAGTTGTCGATGGGTGTGGCTTATCTATTTATGATTGCGAAGGACGTATTTTGCGGGCTGATTTCGGGGAAACGACTCTACTAAATTGTTATTTCCCTTCCGGTACGAGCGGAGAAACCCGGCAGGGCGTGAAAATGAATTTCCTGCAGGATTTTCGGGAATACGTACGCGACCTGCGGAGAGAGCGTCCAAATTTGATTATCTGCGGTGATTACAATATCGCTCATACCAAAAACGACATCCACGATCCGGTTCGCAACAAAAACACCACGGGCTTCTTACCCGAAGAACGCGACTGGCTGACGGAATGGTTTGCCAGTGGCTTTACCGATGCCTTCCGCTATCTCAATCCCGAATTGACTGAATACAGTTGGTGGAGCTACCGTGCCGGGGCACGGGCCAATAATAAAGGCTGGCGGATCGACTACCACGCGGTTTCCGATTCTCTTCGGGATAACCTGATTTACTGCCGGCACACGACCGATGCCGTGCATTCTGATCACTGCGGGGTACTGCTTGAGATCGACCGCCCAAACTACCTTAAATCTTGAAATAGATGAGCCAGAAATTCCAATTGTTTAATA
>NZ_JBGSXF010000721.1:0-11329 GCF_041751555.1 Persicitalea sp.
AAAAACAGCGACCCGGCGGCTAGTGCGGCCATTGGTCCCCACATCAGGGCGGGCGATTCGTGCGGATGTAGGTCGGCCCGCTTGGCAAAACGATTTTTACCCATAAAAATCAACCACACCTGCCGCACCATGTAGAAAGCGGTGAGTCCGGCTGCCAGCATAGCTACAATCGGGAAGATATACCAAAAACTACCCTCCTCAGCGGCGCGAACGAAGGCCATTGCGAAGATGGCGTCTTTGGACAGAAAACCGGAAAACAGCGGTATGCCCGCCAAAGCTGCTGCGCAAATTACGTAGCAAACGAATGTTCTAGGCATGAGGCTTCGTAGCCCACCCATGTTCCGCATATCCTGCGGATCGAAGTGGATTTTGGCATCGTGCGGACTTAGTGCGTGAATGACCGATCCCGCAGACAGGAAAAGTCCGGCTTTGAAAAACGCGTGGGTGAACAAATGAAACATGGCAACCTGCCAACTCCCAACGCCCACCGCCAGTACCATGAGTCCTAGCTGCGACATGGTCGAATATGCCAACACTCGTTTAATGTCCCATTCGTACATGGCTTTCCAGGCACCGTGGAGCATGGTGATTGTGCCGACAATGGCAATCACGAGTTGCGCCGTGGGCGTGAGCAAAAAGGCGATACGGGCCAGCAGGAAAATTCCCGCTGCTACCATCGTGGCCGCGTGAATGAGTGCCGAGACGGGCGTTGGCCCTTCCATGGCGTCAGGCAGCCAGGCCGACAGCGGAAACTGAGCGGACTTACCGATGCAGCCACCAAAGAGGAGAATGCCTATGGTTGTAAGGGCGATGTTTTCCGAAGGAGGAAGGATCGGGCTGGCGTACCAGCGGTCCGTCGATACGGAAAGGTCAGTCGGGAGGATTGAAAAATCGGTAGTTCCGGCGTAGTGAAGCAGCATCAGAATGCCCGCCAGGAAAGCGGCGTCGCCGATGCGATTGAGGATGAAGGCTTTTTTGGCGGCCCAGGCGGCGCGAGGTTTGTAGTGCCAGAAGCCGATGAGCAGGTAGGAAGACAGCCCGACCAGTTCCCAGAAAACGTACATCATCACCAAACTACCCGCCAGCACGATCCCCAGCATGGAAAACGCAAATAGCTGAATGAAGGCAAAGTACCTGACCCGGGCGGCGTCGGTACGCATGTAGGCAATGGAATAAATTTGCACCAGCAGCGCTACGAAATGCACCAGCAGGAGCATCAAACTACCCAGGTAATCGAGCCGCAGCGAAATCCTGAGCGTATTGGTACCAAGATTGACCCAGTCGTGATGAAAAAGCCGGGTTTCGTTCAGGGAAAAGAGGCTGACGCTCAGCAGCAACCCGGCCAGCGTGATGGCCGCCGCAATCCAGCCAGCTGTGTTGCCGAGCCGCCTCCCCGCCAGCGCCAGGCCGATGGCTGCCAGCAAGGGCATCGCCAGCAAAAGCAGGGCAAAAATGGGCAGATCGGTAGCGGGCATGAGGGGCTTTTGGTAGTTTGGCCGGGCAAATATCCTCAATTAAGGCCCGAATTCAAACCTTCCTCATAGGTCTTTCTCCACGTCGTCGGGCTGCACCTGCCCGTGCAGGATGTCGATCAGTTCCTTGACCTGGTAAACGGAGCGGTTGTAGGAGTTGCTCAAAATGATAACGACGAAGTCCTCCGCCGGGCTGATCCACATAATGGTGTTATAGCCTTTCCACCAGCCGCCGTGGTAGATGTACTTAGGTTTTTCCAGCTCGTCGAGGTGCAGCCGGAAGCCGTATCCGTAGTTTTTCAGGCCGGGCCGCTCGAAGCTGCGAGGCGAAAGTGCCTCGCGCATCGTTTTCTTGCTCAACAAACAATTGGCCATTAGTCCTTTGTAAAACCTATAAAGGTCTTCGGTGGTAGAGCATAGGCCTTTGTCGCCATACACCTCATCGTAATAATCTTTCGGTATCAATTGGCCCTTCTGGTGGCCCGATGTACGGTAGGCAACCGTGGAATCTGCCGCGTGCGACACCAGAAATGTATGTTTCATGCCCAGCGGATCCAGAATGTGTTTGCGCAAATACTCCCCGAAAGGCACACCCGAAACCTTTTCTACAATCGCGGCCAGCACCAGGTAGTTGGTGTTGCTGTAATTAAACGAGCGGTCAGGGTAGCCGTAGCGTTTGGGCGTGGGCTTAACGGCGGCAAACCAGTGGATTATCGTAGTATTGGCTGGGTACTTTTGTCCGCGCCGGACGCTGTCCATGAAGGCGTAGGTGTAGTTCGGCAAGCCGCTGCGATGGCTGAGCAGATTCTGAATCGTGATATTGTGGTAGGGGAAATCAGGAAAAAATTGTTGAATAGAATCGCTCAGACGTAGTTTGTTAGCCTCGTATAGTTTCAGAACTGCTACAGCGGTAAAGGGCTTGGAGAGCGACGCCAGTTGAAAGGCGTGGTCGGTGCGCAGTGTGTCTTTCTCTCTGAGGTGAGCGTAGCCGTATGATTTCTTGTAAAGTACCACACCTTTTTGGGCAATGAGGACGTTGCCGTTAAAGCCCGCCAGGCGCTTTTTACGGAAAATCTCCTCGATCTCCGCCACCTTCTTCTCGGCGTCGATCTGCTGCCGGACTTTGACTTCCTGCTCGGCGGTCAGGGGTTCGCCCACGCACTCGGTGTACCAGTCGTTGGGCTGCCTAACCTTACTATGTTGCGTACGGTCGCATGCCGAAATAAATACGATACCACAAATAGCCAGCCATCCGGCCCACTTTCCTTGCTTCACCACGTTGATCATTGGCCGATTCACTTATCGGTTTACGGTACTATTGAAGTTTTTCAGGATGAACGGTCAGGGTGTAGGCGGTATTTCAGGCAAAGGTATCCTTTTTCCTAAATTGAAAAGAACACCGCCCGGATTATTGGTAAAAAATCACCAGATCAATTCGTTGCAGGCTTTCTAAAACTCCAAGCGGTAGTTGAGTACCGGAATCAAACCCATCTGCGTGAAATAATCGATTTTATCTTCGCCTGGATCGTAGTAGCGTGACTGGGCGTTCAAGCGATTGGAAACGTTCTGGATGTCCAGTGAAAAGGTGGAAGTAGTGCGGCGGCTATTTTTGGTGTAGCTCACCCGCAGGTCGGTGCGGAAGTAGTAGGGAAGGCGGTCGGCATAGCTTCTCGACCAGTCGTAAACCGTACGCTGGTTTTTCCGTGATTTGGCCAGGTCGATGGGCGTCACTCGGTTTCCTCCGGCCCACACTCCTTTTACGTTGAAAGCGAATATATTCTTCTTATTGCGCCCGACGGCCCACTCCTTTCCGGCCAAAAGATTCTGCACGAAGTTGCCATTAAAACGGCTGTTGCGCTCGACTCCGTCGCGGGCCGTGTATTTGGATTGGTAGAGCGAAGTGGTACTCATAAAGTAAATGCCCCCGGTCAGGAACTTCTCTACCGTCAGTTCCAGCCCGTAACTCCGTCCTGTTCCGTCGCTAACAAGGGAATCGTTGGCGTAACCACTGATGGCGTTGAGAAAGGAACTCGCTAACAGGTAAGGACGATTGGTACCCACCGGACCAATGGGGACATTAAAATGCCTTTGGTAATAGGTTTCGGTTTGAATGCGCCAATTCTGGGCCGGGCGGAATTCGTAGCCCGCCACCAGGTGAGCCGACTTCGTCAGTTTTAAATTCTCGTTCACGGCGGCAGTGCGTTCTTCCCCTACCTGCACCTGCGCCAGATAGGTGGAAATAGACTCGGTACGGCTGTGCAGTCCCGTCCCGAAACTCAGCGTGTGGCGTGGGGCCACGCTCCAGCGCAGACCCAGGCGCGGCTCAACGGAGGCCTGCCCGTTGAGGGCCAACCATAGACCGTGTACACCCGAATTGAGGGTTAAGGTTGGTGAAACACGGTACTTCCATTGGGCAAAGGCCTGCATGAGCTGCGTAGAACCTGCCTGATCCAACAAGGTGCGGGTGGTTTCCTGGTTGCGGAATTTATCCAGCAGGTTAAACGACAGGTGGCTGGCGATGACTCCCGCGCGGAGGGCATGGCGAGCGTTCAGCTTGTAGTTGTAGTTGAGCGTCAGGCGAAGCGCCTGGTTAATGTATTGCTCCTGATCCCAGTCGTCGTTATTTTTGTTGGTGTAGTCGAACGTCTGCCGCGTAGCCGAATACGAAAGAATGGTTTCCATGTAGGATTTTTGATTCAGATAGCGGACATAGTTAAGGCCCAATACTCCGCGATCCGAGTGGTAGTCTTCCCGAAAATTCGTCTTGTCGGTTCGCTGCGAGCTCAGGCCGCCCATGCCCCAAACTGAAAGAGTCGCTTGTTTTTTTTGAGGAATAAAAACTTTGAAAGCACCATCTTGGAAATTCAGGACACCATCACCCGCTACTTCTATCCCAAACGCATTTAGAATAGATAAAGTGGAGTAGCGATAGTTGGCCAGATACGAAGCACCTGAACCCTTCTTGATCGGCCCTTCGGCTGCGAAGTCCAGGCCCAACACCCCCGCTTGCAGGGCGTATTCACGTTTTTCGGCGTTTCCGTTCCGCAGTTTCAGATCGAAAACGCCGGAAGTGGCATTGCCGTACTCGGCCGGAAATGCTCCCGTAAGGAAGTCGGAATTGCCCAGGACGTTCACGCTCAGCGCACTCACACCCCCACCCGTAGAACCTTCCTCGGCAAAGTGATTGGGATTCGGAATCTCTACGCCTTCCATGCGCCAGAGTAATCCCTTGGGGCTGTTTCCCCGAATAATAATCTGGTTGTTAGTATCGTCGCTGGTAGCTACGCCCGCGAAGGACAGAGCCATCCGGGCCGGGTCGTTAATGGCGGCTGCGTAGCGTTTAGACTGATCCACGCTGAATGAGCGGGCGCTTACACTCGTCATATCATTCAGCGCGTCGCCCGTTTGCTTTTGGGCTTTGATCGTAACCTCGTCCAGATTTTGCAGGGATTCGGTGAGCTTCACGTTCAACTCCACTTCTTTGCCTGAGCCAATCGAAATTTCCTGCAACACGGCGTCCTCGTAGCCAATGCTCGAAATTTTGATCGTGTGCCTTCCGACGGGTACACTCTCGATGCGGAAGTACCCCGACTCGTCGGTCGTGCTGCCCAGAATCGGTTCAATGGTGCTGATTATGACGCTGGCCCCAAAGACGGGCTGCCCGGATTCGGCGTCCGTCAGACGGCCCTTCACCGTTTGGGTGGGCGTCTGGGCAGAAGAATTTCCGAGGGAAAACAGGATGAGAAGAGAAAGGGCAATTTTTTTCATGGCTTGAAGGTTTGTTTGCCATTTAAACAACTTAGCCCCGCTTAGCCCCTACTTGCCAATCGCTTTTCTCCTCGAGAACCGTTGGGTAGTTTATAAAAAATCCTCGCCTGAACCGGGTAGTTCAAGCGAGGATTTATCAGTAGATGAATATTTTAGCGCGCTGCCACATTCTCCTTACCTTGCTTTCGGGTGTCGAGCTTTTTCCAAACCCACTCACCGACGGTTTCGCCCAGGTGCGTACCTTCCTCCACACCGTCGCGGTAGTGAATACCGCCGTACATCCGGCTGTACGAAGCGTCCCAGTAAGCGTCTTTGAAAGATTTAAAGGATTTCACGCCGTGGCCGTATTTCTTCTCGGTCGTATCAGTAAAGGCAACATTCTCACCCAGCAAATGCGTGAGCACCGTACCGCAAGCCGCCGAAACTGAACTGTGACCGCTCACATATTCGGGGAAGGGTGGCGTTTCAAGGTAGGGACGCCAAGCGGGATCCCAACCATTATTGATAACCGTTTCGGGCCGGATGCGAACGCTGCTGTACTTTTCCTGCCAGCACGAAATGAAGGCGTCGAACATAGCGATAGAAGCCAAAGCATAGGTTTCAGTGGTCTTCATCAGGTCGAGCTTTTGGTTCTGCGCTACCGTGCGCGTAATCGCCAGCCAATGGCCCGGCGGAGTCATTTTTTTGTTGGCAAACATCACGTGGCCCACGACGTTGGTTACGAAAGCGTTGTCATCCCAGAAATAAGCCGTCGTGCGCTGGTCTTCGGTCATGTCCTTACCGATATCATAGACCTCGCGGGTCAATTTCATGAACTCGCTGTTTTTGCTGAGGTCGTATTTGGCCGGGGCCGGGCAGCTGAACTGCTTCACCGAATCCATCGTAAAGGGCCGCACCGTGTTCCACATTGGCTCGCAGGCGTCGGCGTAGGCGGGTGGCGTAGGTACCCAGGTACCAGGTTCGTTAGTTACAGTGTAGCGAAAACCTCTGATCTGCTTATAATTATCACCACTCGAATAATCAATGACGTGCTTGGCCACTGCCTCACCGTAGGCTATCGAGCGATCGAAAACATCGTCAGGGATGCCCATATCCATGTATTTCTGGAAGAAATCCTTCTCGTAATCGTCCCACATTTTTTCAGAGAAGGTCAACTTCTTGCCTATCACGGCAAACGCCTTGGCACTTGCCAGCGGGAAGCAGTATTCCTTGCCTTCTTCGGGTTTCGGCGTCGCGGTGAAACCATTAAGTTGCCCGGCTAGCGATTTGTACTCAGGATTTCCCGGTACCAGCGCCTCGTACCCCGCCAGATTGGCGTAGGCATAAATACGACTCGCCACGGGTGGCTTGAAAATATCGTGAATGATGACGTTGGTCAGATGAATACCCAGACTATCGTAGAGTTTGGGATCGGAAGCGGCTTGGTTGTAAACGTCAGGCGTAGTCGTTTCGCGACAGCCGGACAAGAAAGCAGTTGCGGATAACACTGCCAGAAAGAAAGACAATTTTTTCATCGTGTGTCAGTAGTTTCAGGGTATTACGTTCTGGTTCGAAAACGTAGTTCTCTTGTGTTTATTGAAGAAGCACCCAGCCTAATTCGTTTCAAATCAGAATCATGTAGTCCCAAACAGGCGGCAAAGGTACTGGTTTTTACAACGCCCTCGAAGGCGGCATAGTTCGTCTTCTGTAGTTTTTAATGAAACCACGCTTTGTTTGAAGACAAGCCCCAATCGTTTATCTACGCTGCGTTTTCCATTTGCTATCTCTCGATGGCAGGTTCACTGATCTTACGTCAGGGCGAGCAGGCTCTGCCGAGAGCCTGGCAGACAATAGCGCAGCCAATTGCAGATGAACATCGTCTGCGGGAGTTTCAAGTTTTTCAGGTGTGAAGTACTTACTCACAAAGTGCGTATCGAACTGTCCCGAGCGGAAAGCCTCATGTTCCATCACAAAGCGCCCGAAAGGCAACGTCGTCTGCACGCCTGTGATTTGGTACTCGTCAATGGCGCGAATCATTTTGGCAATTGCCTCCTCGCGATCTTGGCCGTAGGTGATCAGCTTGGCGATCATCGGGTCGTAGTGAATCGGGATAGCCATGCCCTGCTCGAAGCCATCGTCCAGCCGGACGCCGTTACCCTGCGGGCGGACGTAAGTTTGCAGCGTACCTACGTCGGGCAGGAAGTTGTTCGCCGGATCTTCGGCATAGACGCGCACCTCCATCGCGTGGCCGCGGATTGTGAGGTCTTCCTGTTTGATAGTTAGAGGTTTTTCCTCGGCGATGTAGATCATTTGCCGCACCAGATCCACGCCCGTAATCAGCTCTGTCACCGGGTGCTCGACTTGCAGACGGGTATTCATTTCCAGGAAATAAAAATCCAGCTTATCGTCCACGATGAACTCTACCGTGCCCGCGCCGTAATAGCCGCAGGCATGGCCGACTTCCACCGCGCAGCGGCCCATCGCTTCCCGGATTTCGGGCGTCAGCACCGACGAAGGCGCTTCTTCCACTACTTTCTGGTGCCGACGCTGCACTGAGCATTCCCGCTCAAATAAGTGAATGATGTTGCCATGCTGGTCGCCCAGGAGTTGAATTTCGATGTGGCGGGGCGAGGTGATGTATTTTTCAATAAAAACCGACCCGTCGCCGAACGATGACACGGCTTCGCTCACGGCGCGATCCATCTGCTCGTCAAAATCCTCCGGCTTTTCAACCACCCGCATCCCTTTGCCACCACCGCCCGCGCTGGCTTTGATTAGGATCGGGTAGCCGATCTGTTCCGAAACCTGCTTGGCCACGGCCCGGTCGGTGATTGCGCCGTCGGTGCCGGGTACCATCGGGATGTTACGCTCTCCCGCTGCTCGCTTGGCCGCCAGTTTACTACCCATCGTCTTGATGGCTTCAGGCGAAGGACCAATGAAAATCAGCCCCGCCTCCCCTACCGCGCGGGCAAAGGCGGCGTTTTCGGACAAGAAGCCATAGCCGGGATGGATGGCGCCGGCTCCCAACCGCTGCGCGGCTTCGATGATCTTATCGCCGCGCAGGTAAGATTCCGACGAGGGCGGTGGACCAATGCAAACGGCTTCGTCGGCGTAGCGGACGTGCAGAGCCTCACGGTCGGCCTCGCTGTACACCGCCACGGTAGCTATGCCCATTTCGCGGGCGGTACGCATGACGCGCAGAGCAATTTCGCCACGGTTGGCGATGAGGATTTTCTTTATTTCGGCCATCTATTCTTCAGATTATGAATAAGTGAATATCGGAATTAGTGAATAAATTCCGATATTCCCCAGTTCAATATTCCTACATTCATTTATCATTGTATTCTATCATAACTATTCCAGCTAAATGCAATAATTGGATTCAACCTATAATTTTTCCTGAACTTATCTTTTGAAACTTTTGTCAAACGCCTGATTACAAGGATTGAAAAATAAATCGATAATACAGTTAACATATTGACTGCAAGCACAGTAGTGCTTTTGTCAATATTTTTTCTACTTTTGCACTTATTCAATACAGAAATCATTCAATAATATATACAAACCCGTTCTAAGTGGATATTTTTGAGAAACTACGCGATAACTGGGGGCCAATCGGCACGCCCGCCAAGATGCTGAACAGCCATCACTATTTTTCCTTTCCGATGCTGGAAGGCGACCTCGGCCCCCGAATGCGTTTCATGGGACGGGAAGTTCTCAACTGGAGTCTCAATAACTATCTGGGTCTGGCCAACCACCCCGCGGTGCGGCAGGCCGACACTGACGCTACCGAAAAATGGGGCCTAGCCTACCCGATGGGAGCCCGCATGATGTCGGGCAACTCGCAGATGCACGAAGATTTCGAGAAGGAACTCGCCGAATTTGTGGGTAAGAAGGACGCTTTCCTTCTCAACTACGGCTATCAGGGCGTAGTGTCGATCATCGAGAGCGTGTGCGACCATCGCGACGTAATCGTTTATGACGCCGAGTCGCACGCCTGTATTATTGACGGAGTGCGGCTGCATAAGGCCAAGATGGGGCAATACTACAAGTTCAACCACAACGATATGGAGAGCTTGGAAAAAAACCTGAAACGGGCCTCCCGCCACGCTACCGCCAAAGGCGGCGGCGTACTGGTAATCAGCGAAGGCGTCTTTGGCATGTCGGGCAAAGTAGGTAATCTGAAGGCTATTGCCGACCTCAAAAAGAAATACAAGTTTCGGCTTTTTGTGGACGATGCTCACGGTTTCGGCACGATGGGCCCCACTGGTGCGGGAGCGGGCGAAGCTACAGGCGCGCAGGACGACATCGATCTGTATTTTGCCACTTTCGCCAAGTCGATGGCGGCTATCGGCGGCTTCGTAGCTTCCAACGACCCCGACATCATTATGTACTTAAAGTACAATATGCGCTCGCAGACCTATGCGAAGGCACTACCTATGCCCTACGTAGAAGGTTGCCGCTTCCGTTTGCAGATGATCAAAGAAAATCCCGGACTTCGGGAAGACCTCTGGAGAATCGTGGATGCCATGCAGAGCGGACTACGGAAACGCGGCTTCGACATTGGCGAAACCGAGTCGCAGGTGACACCCATATTTCTGCACAGCGAGGGCGGCATTCCCGAGGTGACACGCATGGTGCGTGATCTGCGCGAAAACATGGGGGTTTTCTGCTCAATCGTGGTCTATCCCGTAGTGCCGAAGGGCCAAATCATGCTGCGAATTATTCCAACCGCCGCTCACACGCTGGAAGACGTAGAATATACTTTGGACGCCTTCACGACTCTAGCTGAAAAACTAAAAAATCGGGTCTATCAACAAGACGAAGTGAATGAACCCGCCGGAGCTTAAAAATAGGCTCTCAAATGAAACAGGCGCATTTTTCGCAAAAGTGCCTGTTTTTTTATGCCCGTTCGATAAGTTTTATTTTCTAACCTAACATACTGTATTACTGACTATTGTAAGGTGACTCATCCTATTTTAGGATTTTTTGAGTGCTTTTTTTTGCTAAATTAAGTTGTGAATGCGGTAATAATTGTTAAACTTCGGCTTAAACACGCCTAAACAAGCGTATTTGACGCATTTTTTCAACTAAAATAAAACGAACACAATGGAAAGATTTGAAGAAGTAAAGAACCTGATTATGTCGCTCGAAGGAGACTTCGATAAGTTCTACGATAAGAAAAACCAGGCCGCTGGTACCCGCGTTCGCAAAGGAATGCAGGAATTGAAGACCATGGCGCAGGACATTCGCACCGAGGTGCAGAACATGAAGAACGCGGAGGATAAATAAGCCTGTTTTTCGACGCAACAAAGCCCGGTTCAGCCATGAGCCGGGCTTTGCTTTTTCACTGCACCTCCACCCGCACGTCGAAGGGCTTACGATCGCTGATGACGAGTTCTTGGAAACCTTTGATTTGGTAAGCGGCTACTCGCCATACGCCCGCTTTTTCTTCGCAGCGAATCGAGAGGTTTTTCTCGGATTCATACAACTGGTTTTCCGAACTGATTTTGGCTTCGATCAAGAGGGGCTTTCCATTGGTTTTGTCCAAAACTACTTTAAGGAAACGGACAGGCAAATCTTCTTCCGTTTGCAAGACGTACTCGTACGTCAGCGAGTCGGGCCGCGCAGCTGCGTAGCTCAGGCGATAGGCGGGCTTATTAATATCCGCTTGCAGAAACAATTCAAGCTCTCTTTTCCAATCTACCTCTCTAGTGCTCCGTTTTTCTTCCTCCTGGCCAACGACCATCGTTTTCTCAATGGTAGGCTGCTGTTGGTTGAGAAGTTTTATTTGGTTTAGGACAAAACCTTTCACATCATAATAAGCGTTCGGTTGCGAATCGGTTTCAGCGGGCGTTTGACAAGCAGTTAAGGCAAGCGAAAAGCATATCGCAATAGTTGCAAAAATGCTGCTCTTGCCCAAAGTTTGATTATTGGAAAAAATAAATGACACGTTGAAATAGATTTTACAAAAATCGGAGAGCCATTTCGACTCTCCGATTATGCTAACACCCCGAAAAGCGGGATAGTTTATAATAGGCTTTCGCCCGCCATTTCCTGCGGCTTGGCAATCCCCATTAGTTCGAGAATTGTGGGTGCAATATCAGCCA
>NZ_JBGSXF010000722.1:0-26716 GCF_041751555.1 Persicitalea sp.
TCAGACAAGCAGGAGGGAGGGGCAGTTTCAACTTCGCCTAATTTTTGCTTCAGTAAACAGTTTTTGATTTTTAGCCAAATTAACGACATCCCAATTAATATCCTGCTGAAAATCGTGACTTCTCACGGTACAATCCCTCAATCGACAAAAGTAGCAGCATTCGGGCAAACAAGGGTCGGCGTGAACAAAAATCTCAGTTTCACCCGGATGGCTATTTTTCAACACATTCTCAAATTCTCGCACTGCATCGTGCGACTGCTGTAAAGACCAATAATAAGGTAGTGTCAGGTGCGTATCTATATGCAAATCAGCGCCGTATTGTTGCACGCGTAAGTTATGGACGTCCACCCAGTAATCTTTTTTGCGTTTCCTGATCGCATCTACCACTTGTTCGAGTAATCCCTGGTCACTTTCGTCCATCAATCCAGCAACTGATTTGCGAACGAGTTGGTATCCGTTATAGGCAATCAGAACTCCAAAAATCAATGAGGCTACGCTATCAATCCATTCGAAACCTGTAAGAATAACCAATGTGACACTAAGTAGTAGCAAAATACTGCTTACACTGTCGGTCAGCAAATGACGGCCGTCAGCTGTTAACGTAATGGAATTAAGGGTGTGGCCCTCCCGTACGAGTAGATAACCAATGGCTCCGTTAATAATGATTGTAATAAAGATCAATCCAGAGCCAAGTGAAAGATTGTCGAGAGATGTGGGTTCCAGTAGTCCTTGCACAGCACCCACACATATGACAACAGACGCGATGACGATCAACGCCCCTTCGAACCCGGCGGAAAAGAATTCGATTTTACCGTGGCCATAGGGATGATTGCTGTCCTTGGGCAGGGCAGAAAGCCGAATGCTATATAAAGCAAAACCGCTGGCAAATACATTGATTATTGATTCCAGAGCATCACTCAGAACAGCGTTGGAGTCGGTTAGGTAATAAGCGAGAAATTTTATACCTGACAAGATGATGCTCATTACGAAAGAGAGCAGAATCAGGCGAATCTTGCGCTTATTTTGGTTTATTTGCATTCTCAAAGGCACAAATGAATTCTCCCAAAGGTATCAAGAATAATATTTCCATGTCCCACGAAAATAATTGGAAAACGCTATCTGACGAGGTAGTGTACGAAAATCCCTGGCTCCAATTGCATCACCGCGATGTTATCAACCCGGCGGGAAAGCCCGGCATCTACGGATTAGTAAGTTTCAGGAACAAAGCCATCGGCATAATACCGCTGGATAAGGAAAATAACATCTACCTAGTTGGTCAATTCCGGTACACTTTGGATGAGTATTCTTGGGAAATCCCTGAAGGTGGTGGTCCGTTAGACGAAGACCCAATGGATGCGGCCAAGCGAGAACTTAAAGAAGAAACTGGCCTGAAAGCTGAAAAGTGGATAAAAATAGCGCGTATTCATACATCGAATTCTGCGACGGATGAGGAAGGCTTTTTATATACCGCCGAAGGACTCAGTCAGCACGAAACAGAACCGGAGGACACCGAGGATCTGATAGTAAAGAAGGTATCGCTAGTCGAAGCTGTGGATATGGTCATGCGCTCCGAAATTACCGACTCGCTTTCTGTTTGTGGCATTTTGATGGTCGCCCGAATCAAAGGCATCTGACATGCTGGCAGCGGGTTTATACGGTTTGGTTACTGGCATTTTGCTTTGTCTCACCTTCGGCACCGTGTTTTTCTCCTTGGTGCAGAACAGTGTGGATAACGGCTACCGAAGTGGGGTAAAAATCGCCTTTGGGGTGGTAGTATGTGATGCGATCTTTGTTTTTTTTGCCATCTTCGGTACAACCCTATTGCCTCATATAGAAGGTTTTGAGAAATGGATGGCCGGAGCAGGCGCGGTATTTCTCTTGATATTGGGAATTAATAATTTAGTCAGAAATCAGCCCCAAATTGCCTACCCTAAATCGAAATTCGGCAACTTTATATTCTACTTCTCCACGGGATTTCTGCTGAACGGGCTAAATCCCATAAACTTCATTAGCTGGGTCACCATAGCTACCTATGTCCGTTCAACGCTTCACTATGATCTCAATCAAGTAGGTCTGTTTTTTGCCATGAGCCTATTGGCTATATTTTTTACAGAATCGGTCATCGCTCTCTCGGCCCACCGACTAAAAAAAATCTTCACCCCCAGAGCGGTGAAGATTTTTAATCAGGTGACAGGAGTGGTATTCATCGGAATTGCCTGTCAGATAGTGTACTCTGTATTTGTTTAACCAAAAAGAACGCTGGGTATTTGGGCAGAGGTCTTTGAAGAATTTTGCATTCTTTGCGTAGTCTAAGGTTGATTGGGCATCACACGTACCCTTTCATCTTCAAAAAAGTCTCCCAATCCCCAATCAGGTTTTTCTTAAGTACACGAGGGAATTTGTGCTGGCCGCCCATTTTTCCTTTAGTTTCCATCCAGCCATAAAACGCCTCGTTGGGCAACATAGTGACGAAAACGTCTTTCAGGGCATGTTTACGCTCTACGGCGTAGTCATCGTTTACGTCGCTTAACTTAGCGTCGATCAGCCTTCTGATCTCCGAGGAATCTACCTTTTGATCGGTGCCGATGAACCAGTGATGAGCAAAAAGCGATTCGTGCGACACGCCCGCCACCGTGAATTCTTTTATAGTGATGCCTAATTCGTTAGAGACTAAGTCAACGGCTTTATTCATATTATCCACAGATAAGTGTTCTCCGCAGAGGCTGAGGTAGTGTTTAGTCCGTCCAGTGATGACTATCTCGGCGTTGGCTTTGTCCACAAACTTAACCGTGTCGCCAATCAAGTACCGCCAGGCACCAGCGCATGTTGAAATAAGCAATGCGTATTCTTTACCTTCTTCGACCTCATGTACCATCAGCGTTTCAGGATTTTCCTTTATTTCGCCCTCGGTACTAAAATTGACATCGTTAAACGGTACGAATTCAAAGAAGATACCATTATCCATTACCAGCTGCATACCAGTGGCACTGGGCCGAGGCTGATATGCTAAAAAGCCTTCCGAAGCTAAGTACGTATCTATATAGATCAATGGCTTACCTAAAAGGCGCTCGAAACCTTTCTTGTAAGGCTCGAAAGCTACACCACCGTGCCCAAACACCAGCAGATTGGGCCAGATTTCGTGGATGTTTTTCAGATTGTACCTCTCAATTATTCTTTCCATCAATAACTGAATCCAAGCAGGTACGCCCACGATAAACCCAATATCCCAATCCTTAGCTTGCTGCGTAATTTCTTCCAGTTTAAGTTCCCAGTTTTTTTCCGCCGCTATTTTACCGCCAGGTTTATAGTAAGGTTTGAACCAGAAGGGAATTTGGCTGGCGTTGATTCCGCTTAGATCGCCTTCGTAATGGTTGTCTTTTCGACTCAAATCCGTACTACCGCCCAGCATCAGGAAACCCTTCTCATAAAGTTTATCGGGTAAGTTTTTATAACGACCCAGGCTGAGGATTTGTCTTATGCTGGCCCGCTGCATAGCTCTCGACATGGCGTTTGTCACCGGGATGTGCTTGGTGGAAGCTTCCGAAGTCCCCGAGCTCAAAGCGAAATATTTGACCTGCCCTGGCCAGGTAACATCTTTCTCACCTTTAAGAAGTTGATGCCACCACTCGTTGTAGATTTTGTTGTAATCGTAGACAGGTACGGCACTCTTGTACTTTTCGTAGAAATCGCCCGAATCATTAAAAAGCGAACTGCTCAGTATTTCCTCAAAATTGTACTTTTCTCCAAACTTAGTGTAACGCGCTTTGGAGAGCAGTTTGGAGAGTGTTCTTTTTTGTTGTTTAAAAGGATTGATTTTCCGGCGGGACGTTACCAAATTGCCTACCCGAATTCCCCTTTTCAATAAACTACCGATGAGGGCCATATCTTTGAATAATATTATTTTAAAAATCTGAAAATGCAGAGAATAGGTCTCTGCTACTGTTCGATAGAAATCGGATTGAGCGACCAGGTGGCCATCTGATCAAATGCTTGGTAAGCTGTAAGATCGTACTGACACGGCACTACCGACACGTAGTTTTGAGACAATGCCCACTCGTCGGTATCTTCTTTGTCATGATCGAAATTGACGAAGTCACCTGCCATCCACAGGTAGCCTCTGCCGTAGGGATCTTTGCGATAATCAAATTTTTCCTGCCACTTTGCATTGGCTTGTCTACATACTTTCACGCCCTGAATGGGCTGTTCTGATTCCGCCGGAAAGTTTACATTGAGAGCTACGCCTTTTGGAATGCCGTTTTCCAAGGCTGCTTTGGTGATGGATAGAACGAACTCTTTCACGTGATCGAAAGTGGCTTTATCCCGATAATCGCAGAGTGAGAAGCCGATGGCAGGGATACCCTCTATTGCCGCCTCGATCGCCGCCGACATTGTGCCAGAATAAAGTACGCTAATTGAGCTATTACTTCCGTGATTGATGCCACTGACTACCAAATCGGGCGACCGATCTTTAAGCACGTAATGCTTTGCCAATTTCACACAATCGGCGGGAGTTCCAGAGCATTCGTATTCGTCTACCTCGGTAAACAATTCAGTAGAATATAGCCTTAATGGCTCTCCAATAGTGATTGCATGACCCATTCCTGACTGTGGACTGTTAGGCGCCACAACGACAACTTCCCCCAAAGTTTGCATCAATTCTACCAGTGTTCGTATACCTAACGATGTTATACCGTCATCATTGGTCACCAGAATCAGTGGTTTTTTTATTCCATTCAGATGTTCCTTCTCAATATTCATTCGTGGATGGTTTGTTGCTTAATTTCTTGCTTTTTGATACTTCTAAACCCCTGAACTGGGTTGTAGTGATTACTTTTAGTGGCGTAGTTTCCGGTGCCATCATAAATGCGCTTGGCCGGATGCTCTTGACAGGCAGGCGAACAGGCACCTTCCAACTTCTCTCCGCACTCCTTGCAGATTGGCACATGCAAATTACACTCGGGGTTGGCGCAGTTGACCATCCGATCGCATGCCGTTGCGCAGACATAGCAGGTAGCTATAACTTCGGGATTCACGCGATTAACTTCCACCGCGACACGGTTATCGAATACATAGCATTTACCATCGAAATTCTCACCCCCTACTTCGAGGCCGTAACGTATGATGCCGCCGTGCAATTGATAAACGTTTTCGAAACCCCGTTCCAAAAGATATGCGCTCGCCTTCTCGCACTTGATACCGCCCGTGCAGTAGGTGATTATCTTCTTATCCCGTAAATGTTCAATTTCTGCTACATGATCAGGCAACTCCCGCAGGTTCTCCATATCAAAGCTGATGGCCCCCTTGAAACGGCCTACGCTATGCTCATAATTTGAACGCATATCCACCAACACTACCTCTGGGTCGTCCAGCATTTGTTTGAATTCACTCGGTTCCAAATGTGTACCGGTACGCAAGTTTGGATTGACAGGTAAACTGGAATTGACGATTTCATTTTTTACCCGAACGTGTAGTTTTTTGAAGGCGTGTCCCTCATAATGCTCAATTTTGAACTGAGTTTTTTCAAACCGCGGGTCATTTCGTAAGTACCCCATGTAGGCCTCGCAATCGGCAGCTAACCCAGAAACTGTGCCGTTCAGCCCCTCTGGCGCAACAATGATTCGCCCCAATAGATCATTTTCCAGACAAAATAAGTGCTGCTCGTCCCGGCATGCATCGGGATCGTCTATATCGACATAGATGTAATACAGGATTACGCGATAGTCTTTCATTTTCTAAAATTTTTTTTTCAATCCGCAAAGATACGAACCTCAGTTTGGAAGGCCATTTATCAGAATGACTAACGGACACTTTTCGGGCGTTAATCTTTTCAGACATGCTATATTTGTACTTCTAGAAGTGCCTCAATGATGTACCTTGCAACGTACATGCCATAGCGGTTTAACAATGGAGTAGCATTTTTTCACAAAAAATATCCCTACAATAAGTGCATATCGCAATAACTGGAAACATTGGAGCGGGAAAAACTACGCTCACTCGAATGCTAGGCGACCATTATGGTTGGGGCGTGCTTTATGAGGCGGTAGAGGGAAACCCCTACCTGGCTGATTTTTACAAGGATATGGAGCGCTGGGCCTTTAACCTGCAGATATATTTTCTTAACAGCCGATTTGCCCAAGTACAGAAAATTCGATCGTTGACCTACTCTACCGTCATTCAGGATAGAACAATCTATGAGGATGCCCATATTTTTGCGCGCAATCTCTTCGACTCGAAGATTATGACGAGTCGCGATTATGAATGCTACCTGCTACTTTTCGACTCAATTATCAACTCCATCCCCGCGCCCGATCTCATGATTTATCTTAAGGCAGACATTCCCAAATTGGTGCAACAAATTAAAAAGCGGGGCCGGGAGTTCGAATCGGATATCTCGGTGAATTACTTGAAAGACCTGAATGGGTATTATGAACGCTTCGTCGATACCTACGATCACGGAAAATTATTAGTGATCGATGTGAACGAGATTGATTTCGCCAACAATCCGGATGATTTCAAGGCAATATTGGAGGTACTTGACGGGGAGTTGTACTTTTAAAGTATCATTAGAATTATAAAGTGAAAGGATGATGTACTTAAAAGCCACAAAGCGACGCTGACCATTTTGTACTTACAGACAAAATGCACAATTGGGCGTATGACTGAAATCATATGCTTTATCAGACAATCATAACCAAAAAAAATGCATTTCTGATTAGGAAATGCATTTTTTTGGTGTCCGAGAGGGGAGTCGAACCCCTACACCTGTTAAGGCACTACCCCCTCAAAGTAGCGTGTCTACCAATTCCACCACCCGGACGGTAAGTGTCAAATATTTGTGATCCTTTGGGAATTGAACGGCTCCGGGCTGGCGCTCCAGCGGCCGACCGTTCAGGATCCATGCATTAAAAGTGTGTTGCTCTACTAACCGACCCATGATAATTGTTAGTAGTATTCGTGATCCCGCTGGGGCTCGAACCCAGGACCCATACATTAAAAGTGTATTGCTCTACCAGCTGAGCTACAGAATCAGATTTTCTTAAAATTCTGTTGCTCTATAGTGCGTCGAACTTCAGCCGAGCAACAGAATTGTGATATTTAAAAAAGTATTTTGCTTACTTGGTGATCCCGCTGGGGCTCGAACCCAGGACCCATACATTAAAAGTGTATTGCTCTACCAGCTGAGCTACAGAATCAGAATCGAACAATTTGTTGGAGAGGAGCCTACCTTTCCCGTAATTGCGATGCAAAATTAGAGTTCTTGCCTTTATAATGCAAATGCTGCGTAAAAATTACATCGTATTTCTGCTGATTGGGTTGACCATTTTGGTTAGTCAGTGTTGGGTTTTAGGGGCTTCGCCAGCGTTGCACAGGGCTGATTCTCTGTTTTCTATCGGTAAGTACCAAGAGGCAAATCGCCTATATCAATTGACTTTTCAAAAGAATAATAAATTTAACCCTGGTCTGTTGTCGAGGCTTTCATTTTTGGCTGAAAATGAAAATGATCCGGCCCGCAGTTTGTACTACCTTAGTGTTCTGGCTCAGAAAAAACCAACCGTTGCTCTTCTTGAAAAGATGAAGCATATGGCTGACCAGCACAACTTGAAGGGATATGAATTCAATGACTTTAGCTATTTTTTGATTTTCTACCGTCGCTATGGCGGTTATATCCCAATCTTACTGCTTACTCTGGGAATATATGTGGTTGTGGTAATGGTCATCAAAGTTAGTAGGCATGAAAGAATTCAAAACCGACACAAATGGACCACCGTTGCCTACCTTTTAGCATTGTTTGCACTCCTGAACGTTCCAGCCAATTACAGGTCGGGCGTTATAAAGAATCAATTAGTCCATATTCGCACCTTTCCCTCAGCGGCGGCTCCTGTAGTTGAAATCTTGCGACAAGGCCATCGGCTGACAGTAATCGGGAACAGGGATCGTTGGAAGAGAGTGATTTGGAATGAGAAGATCGTATTTGTCCGAGATAGCGACATCTGGATTATTTAGATTCTCGTATTTTGTTTGAGGTTTTTATTCTAAATTTGTGCGTCATCAAACCAGCAAATATCATAAGAAAAAATTTGCTGGCATGATTTTGAAAGTGTTACAAAATACATTTCCGCTTATTTCAACTAATTAATTTTATGCAAAAGCCATTGAGAAAATTTACCGCACTAGTAATGGTTGCCGCCATGATGACAGGTTTTCAGTCTTGTAAGATCGAAGGGCCTGATCAGGATGATGTCATAAAGTACCAGGCAACTATTAACAGTCAGAACACTATTCCCCGAACCACATCTTCTGCACAAGGATCGGCTGCTCTTGAATATAACAAGACTACCCGAGTGCTAACTTATAATATTACCTACCAGGGATTGACTCCTACCGTCGGTCATATCCACAAAGCCCAGCCCGCCTGGGAAGCTGGCCCGGTAGTGTTTCCTTTCGCCAGCGTTGCGACTTCACCAATAACGGGTACAGTAACGCTCGACAACGAGCAGGAAACGCTTCTTCGTTTGGGCAATATGTACATCAATCTCCACTCCAAGGAATACCCTGCAGGTGAAATTCGGGGACAAATCAAGCCCGTGCTCATCAACGAGCCATGATTTGATTTCGGTATCCCATATTTTCTAGTAAAATAGCGACCAAACTTATGATTGGCCGCTATTTTATTAGGCTAATTGTCCCCTTGTAAGAAGCGGACGAATACCTGATTTGGTAAAAATAGGTACCCGATGGAACTTCGGTTGGGCACCAATTCTGGCTGCGGTCGCGGCTGAGAAAGACTCGGTTTCCCCAACGGTTGTAAATAGCCATTTCTTCAAAACGCTGGATGCAATTGTCAGGAGGTAAGTCACTGGCCAGAAAGCAGTCATTCTTACCATCCTGATTAGGTGTGAGGACGTTGGGCAGATTTAATACAGCGTCAGAGGCCACATCCTTGATCAACAGGTAAACTGTGGCGGTATCACGTGCCGCCAGGCAACTTTTGTCTTCGCTTATGAAGTCAATGGCAAAGAGTCTCTCCGATTTTCCGCCCAGCATTCCACAATCGGGTATCCAAGCGAATGAACTGGAAATCTCCCTAGCTCCCAGCTTATCCAGAAAGTCCATTTGCATCTCGCCAAGGGAAAAGCCACGGCCCAGCCCAAAGAGTGATAGCTGTGTGGTGTCCAAATCGTTGGCGATCACGTCAAATAGTACGGAGACAGGATCTGCAGTGTCCAATGTGACCGAAATGGTGTCGCTGATGGAAGTGGTGCGAACTCTGGGTGGGTTGTTTACCGGGTTCTGTACCACAAAATAGACTGTGATTATGTCCGTTTGGGCGTTCGCTTCGCAGCGTAAGTCTGTCAATCTGAATTCTACGGCTAAGGTGTCAGACACATTGAGAGTGCAAGGGGGCTTCCATGAAAATTTTTGCAAGACTGAACCGCGTCCCGCTTTGGGCGGGAACACGAAACCATACTTTGTCAACTCGAAACCCTTTCCCTGCGCTGAAAGCAAAATGCTGTCGGGATCAGTGTCTAAACCAAGCACATCAAAGGACAGCAATTGATCAGGAACAGCGTTGATATAAACGTTCGTCAATGAAGTACTGACCACGGGCGGGCTGTTAGCAGCCTTCTCTCGATATATGAAAATAGTCAAAGTATCAGTCAGAGGAACCGGGCAGCTTTCATCTTCGGCAATCAGTTCAATCTTGATAGGTCTATTGTCCTCAGTTTCAAAACAATCTTCCAAACAGAATTGGAAAGTAAGGGTGTCGTTGCTCTTTCTGGTACGAAATTCGGCGGGAAGAATGTAGAAATCCTTCCGCTGGCTATTCGCAGCCCGTCCTTTGATTCTGATAAGTTGGTTGAAATTGGGATCTGTTACCTGAATAGTGAAGCAGGCCGAATCAGTGCGGGCTAGTCGTATAATGCTATTGTTATTTAGCGATTGCTTGCGGCTGTTTTCCAAAGCCAAAATCTTTGGAGGCAACGCCTCGAAACAGTCGATGACTTTGATCTGGAAATCTCGGGTAACAGAACCGATCTTTTCACCATTACGGTATTCACTTACCGTTACTGAGAAAACGTAAAGTCCCAGCTTATTGGCAGTGAAAGATAAGCGGCCCGTTTGGCTATCGACTCGTAGTGGTCGGGAACCGGGAATCATGTTGGTCAGCGAGATGCCATCCACCCAAGACACGACCGGGTAGTTGCTCGACCCAAGCGCCTGCGGGTTGGGCACCGCCCGGTTGCTGAACCCAGTAACGGGAGTGGTGAGCGAGTACACCAGGCTATCGCCGTCGGCGTCGTTGGCGTTGAAATCCAGGTAGTAGTCAGCATTGAGACAGGCGTAGTCGCCTTGTATCTCGCTGAATTCCGGGGAGGAGTCCAGGAACTGATTGTTATTCTTGACCAAAGGCGGGAAAAATATTTGGAACAAACTACCTACATCACCGGGCGTTCGGATGTTGTCGATTACGCGATTTCGGCAACAACGATCCCACACTATGTAGTAGCCGCCGGGATCGCTGTAATCACGCGGATTCAGCAAGACATCGACTGCGTAGGAGATAAATAACGTTCGCAAGCCAGACGTCCCGCACTGTGGATTGGCGTAGGTTATGTTTTTTCGCCCTACTTTTGGAGCCTGAACCGATCCGATACGTTCATTGTCCGATTTACGGAAAATGTAGAGATTAACCGTCAGGTCCTCGGCCTGAGGAATTCCGTTGATTTCATCGAAGTACAGGTTTAGCCCAATGCGATGAGAGGATGCCCCACTTCCTTTCAAGGATTTGAAAACCAGCTCGCCGCCCACGATGTGAGAGGCACTAGCATCGAAAAAAGAAGTGACGATTAACGCCAACGCAAGTAGATATTTCCTCATAATCACAGCCTGCCACTATTAATTCACTACTTCATTCATGCCAACCATCAAAAGGTACGAAAATATTACAATTACTGATTTCGCCGCCGAAGGAAAGTGTATTTATAAATCGGAAGACGGGGTGATATTCATTGACGGCCACGTAGCTCCGGGAGATGTGGTTGACATTGAGGTAGTGCGTCGAAAGAAAAAGCTAGCTCATGCTGTGGTAACCAAATTTCATTCACTGTCCGAAATGAGGACTGACCCGTATTGTCAACATTTTGAAGTATGTGGGGGATGTCGATGGCAGCACATTGACTACCCTGAGCAACTCAAGTTCAAGCAAAAACAAGTACAAGACCATTTTGAGAGGATCGGTAAAATAAAAGGTGTTGATTACTACCCGATCGTGGCTGCCAAGACGCGACTGTTTTATCGCAACAAGCTTGAATACACCTTCTCTAACTACCGCTGGTTGACGATCGACGATATGAATTCCGATGAAGAATTCTCCCGAAATGCGCTTGGCTATCACGTTCCCAAATGCTTCGACCGTATCTTTCAGGTGGAGAAATGCCATTTGCAAACTGATCCATCCAATGCAATTAGAAATGCGCTCTTTCAATTCGCCGAGGATCGGGGTTACGTATTTTACAATGTCAAGACGAATGAAGGCATGATGCGAAATGTTATCATACGAACATCGAACTCGGGGGACGTGATGGTCATTGTGCAATTTGCCGAGCCACAGCCGGAAGTGATTGAAGAAGTAATGGCGTTTATGAAAGCGGAATTCACTGGAATCACGTCCTTGTATTACATTATCAACCAAAAGGGCAATGACTCATACCAGGATCAGGAGGCAGTACATTACGCCGGGGAACGATATATCCGCGAGACGATGGAGGACCTCACCTTTATGGTGGGACCCAAGTCTTTTTATCAAACTAATTCTGAACAGGCTTACGAGCTTTACAAAATTGCCCGCGATTACGCTCAACTGAGCGATCATGAAATCGTTTATGATCTTTATACCGGAACGGGCACCATCGCGAATTTTGTGGCCAGAAATGCAAAAAAGGTAATTGGGGTGGAGTATATTAAGGAAGCAGTAGCAGATGCTCGAAAAAATTCAGAACTGAACGGAATTGCCAATACCAGGTTCTATGCAGGTGATATGAAGCGAGTACTTAATGAAGAGTTTGTAAAAAAGCAAGGCCGACCCGATGTCATCATTACTGACCCGCCTCGTGCGGGTATGGATTCGTCAGTTATTGCTACCATACTCTCATCTTCACCAAGTCGAATCGTCTATATTAGTTGTAACACCGCTACTCAGGCCCGCGACCTGGAATTACTATCTGGAAAATATAAGGTAGTTAGAGCCCAACCCGTCGATATGTTTCCGCACACGCATCATGTAGAAAATGTGGCTTTATTGGAGTTAAGGGACTAGTTTTTACGGAATTATTTTTCGTAGAAAAAGGTTTAGTCGTTTAGCTATTTATGGCGAATAAATTACGCCAAAGCGCCTAAACTAAAACGGTGGTTCTTCACTCGGGCCTTTGAATTCAAAATTAGAACGGTCATTGGCTTTGCTCTTGAATACCGTTTGATTGCCAGGGTTATTCTCAAAGGAGGCAATGGGATTGGTCGATGCAGGAGGCAGTGGACGGTCGGCGGCGACAGGGGAGGGCGCGTAAAAGGAATCTACATCCGTGAACTTAGTGTACTTTCCAATGAAACGAAGCTGTACCGTTTCCAGAGAGCCGCCCCGGTTTTTGGCTACAATTACTTCTCCGATTCCTGCTACGGAATTTCCAGAATCATCAGCCGTTATACCGTAATACTCAGGCCGGTAAAGGAAAAGTACCATATCGGCATCCTGCTCGATCGAACCAGATTCTCTCAGGTCGGAAAGCTGTGGACGCTTTTCACCACCTCTGGTCTCGACTGCTCGACTCAGCTGGGAAAGGGCAATCACCGGAACATCCAATTCCTTCGCTAGATTTTTAAGTGATCGCGAGATCGAAGCAATTTCCTGTTCCCGGTTACCACCCGCCTTGCCGCTGGTGTCTCCCGTCATTAATTGCAGGTAGTCGATCACAATCATTTCGATATCGTGTTGAGCTTTCAGTCGGCGGCATTTGGCCCGCAGTTCCAATATAGAAAGGGCAGGGGTGTCGTCGATGTAAATCGGAGCATTAGTCAAACCGCTTATGCGGTGGTGAATCTGAGCCCATTCGTGTGGCGCAAGATTTCCTTTCCTTATTTTCTCACTATCTATTTCAGCCTCGGCAGAAATCAAGCGATTGACCAATTGGACCGACGACATTTCCAACGAGAAAATAGCGACAGGTTTTTGAAATTCAACAGCGGCGTTTCTGAGTGCTGAAACAATAAATGCAGTTTTTCCCATGCCGGGCCTGGCAGCAAGAATAGTCAATTCCGTTTTCTGCCAGCCAGAAGTAAGGCGATCAAGGGCAGTAAAGCCGGAAGGAACGCCTGTCAGACCGTCCTGATTGTTCTTCTTCTGGTCGAGTTCCTCTAACGCCTGCCGCATGAGGGCACCCATGTCGGCGTAGTTTTTCTTGATGTTCGATTCCGAAATCTGGAACAGAGCTTGTTCGGTTTTATCAAGTAGTTTAAAAACGTCAGTTGTGTCTTCAAATGCTTCCTTCTGAATTTCGGAAGAAATAGCGATCAGTTCGCGCTTGATGGCGGCTTGGGAAATTATCCGGGCGTGGTACTCAATGTTGGCCGCCGAATTGACTTTGGAAGTGAGTTCGGTAATGAACGCCGCTCCGCCTATCAGATCCAGTTCACCCGTACTCCTTAATTTGGAAGTGACAGTAAGCAGATCGATGGGTTCGGAATTGACGAACAGGTTTATAATCGCACTGTAGATGCGCTGGTGAGACTCCTTGTAAAAACTATCGGGTCTCAGAATGTCCGCAACAGTAGAAAGCGCATCCTTCTCAATCATCAGCGCCCCCAACACTGCCTCTTCCATATCCGTCGCCTGAGGGGGGAGTTTACCCATCCCAGCATTGCCCTGATCTCCCCCCAATAATCGGTTGGTGCGCCGGGTGGCGGGGGGGGCAGAATTGCCCTGGTTTTTCATGAAATTGAATGGGCGATCGTTGTCCATAGGCGAATACAATATTACGAATTGCCGAGCAGGATGAAAAGAGAGAGTGTTAAGTATTTTTTTAATGACCAAGATCCTCGCTTGATAATGAAGCAGTTGAACTAGCGATATTTATTTAACGTTGATAAATTTCAATTTTTAAGGAAAATCGGGGGAACAACTTTCGGCATTTAGTGATTTTATCCCTACATTTTCTCCTAAATTAATTTATCCACTTAATTTCAAGCCATTTGGTAGAAAAAATAATAACCCTTGACGATGTGTCGCTCGTTGATTTTCTGGGCGTCCATAATGCTAATATCCGTGAGGTGGCGGCGGCTTTTCCCCAAAGCAAAATTCTTTCACGGGGCAACGAAATCAGGATTCAGGGCACGGCCCCCGAGATCGTAAAGATTACCGACGTACTCGATTCCCTGCTGGCTCATTACCAGAAGTATGGTCGTGTCACCAACGACAACGTGGTGCGCTACCTCAACGGTCATTTGAGCATAAGTACCAAACCATCAAAAAATTCCAAGGAAAACGACGATCCTGATGTCATTATTTATGGCAATAAGGGCGTGGTGGTGAAAGCTAAAACCCCCAATCAAAAGAAATTGGTTGAGGCAGCTAACACTCATGATCTGGTATTTGCGGTGGGACCCGCCGGAACGGGCAAAACCTACACCGCCGTGGCTATGGCAGTGAGGGCTCTAAAAAACCGGGAGGTTAAGAAAATCATCATTACCCGTCCTGCCGTAGAAGCTGGGGAGAACCTTGGCTTTTTGCCCGGTGACCTTACCGAAAAAATCGACCCGTACTTACGCCCCATTTATGATGCGCTCGACGATATGATTGCACCTGAGAAACTAAAATTCTACCAAGACAATAGAATTGTGGAGATTGCCCCGCTCGCCTACATGCGAGGAAGAACGCTGAATAATGCTTTTATTTTGCTGGATGAAGCCCAAAATACCACACCCATGCAAATGAAAATGTTCCTAACCCGCATGGGGCCGAGTTCTAAGGCCATTATCACTGGCGACAAGTCGCAGGTGGATTTGCCCAGAAATCACAAATCGGGCCTGATCGAGTCACTTCGAGTGCTGGAAGGAATTAAGGGCATTGCCTTTGTGGAGTTGGATGGCACCGACGTTGTACGTCACCGCTTGGTGAAAGACATTTTGTCCGCTTATGAAAAACACGAACAGTAGGGCAACATTAGTTGCCCTACTATTATATTTTGTGGCAATGGCGGGCGTTTTTGCCCAAATGCCGGAGACAGACTTGAAGCGCTGCGCCAGCGCGGAACGTGACCAGTTAAAAGCCCGGCGAAATCCTGAATGGATGAACAAACGCATTAAGATGGAGCGTCTGATTCAGGAATATGTCGATGAACACAAAAACCTCCGTACCTCCGCCGACGAAATTATCCGCATTCCGGTGGTCGTTCACGTGATTCACGATCAAAACGAGGGTTCGATTGGGGGGCTGAATAATCCGAACATTTCGGATGAGCAGATTCGCTCCCAAATTGAAGTGCTGAACGAGGATTACAACCGAATGCCCAATACGCTGGGATATAATGACAATCCGGTTGGAGCCTCAGCAATGATTCAGTTTTATCTGGCGGATTACGACCCCGACGGAAGATTTACCACGGGTATCACCCGCCACCGCTACACCACAAAAACAAGTTTCAACCCTTTCTCCGATGATCTCCTGTTGGCCAATATAGCCTACTGGCCCTCCGACAAGTACCTCAATATATGGACTTGCCGCCTGACCAACAGCTACCTGGGGTTAGCTCAATTTCCAGCTACTGATAAAGTCCTGGGGCTGGACACCGCCAACGACCCCAACGATTTAACGGACGGAGTCATCATAGACTACCGCTACTTTGGAAAGAAAATAGGAGCTATTTCCAGTCGCATTTACAATTTGGGACGTACCACCACCCATGAAGTAGCTCACTGGTTGGGCCTGATTCATACCTGGGGGGACAGGGAATGCGGCACCGATTACTGCCCCGACACCCCACCTACTGAAGGTCCTAACCGCACGACGGTTTGCCTGGAAAAATTCTCGACCTGCATTGGCGTCCGCACTCGTAACATGATTGAAAACTACCTCGACTACTCTCCCGATTCCTGCATGAACATATTTACGAAAGACCAGGTAGGCCGAATGCGTGCTGTACTTGCGCTTAGTCCGCGTCGCGCCCGGATGGTGGAATTTGGAAAAGAAGGCCGACTAGAGTCCGCCAATAATCTGACTGTCGAGATTTTTCCAAATCCGGTTGATGAAGAAATGAATATCAATGTGCGATTTCTTGATTTTCAGAATTTTAGCTACACGATCCTTGACTTGTACGGACGTGTTATCGATGCTGGCAGTTTCCGTAATGTTTTTAGTCGCAGGGTACAACTCGATGTGAGTCTGATCCCTCCCGGCATATATTTCCTTAGAGTAGATACCGATCAGGAAACAGTAACTAAGCGGTTTATGGTCAGATAATCGATGTTTGCCACTCAGCCATTTCTGAGATTTATCCTCCCGTTAGTTGCGGGCATTTTAACTATTGATTTTCTGAGCGACGAATTTGGGACGAACGTCCCTAATCTGTCGCTCATTTTACTAATCGGGTCACTGTTACTTTTGGGTGGGGTGAATTTGGCGAGACGTACAACCAAGGCGAGTCCAGTTCTGTTGATAATCGCCCTAATTTGTCTTGGTGCCTATGTGACCGACCGTAAGAAAAAAGAATTTAAGGCGGAAGTAGTGGCTTTAGATGGCATAGAATATGATAGCTACTTGCTGAGAATCAATTCTCTGGGTCAAAAGCGAAAAGCCTTTATCCGATATGAAGCGGAACTGATTAGTACTCATTCCAACGACGGATGGCAAGAAAAAACCTCGAGACTTTTGGTTTCTCTTCCCGATTCGGCGGAGGTTTTGCCCAAAGCAGGTGATCAAATAATGGTCAAAGGGTACCTACCTAAAAGGCCAGCCATCCCATTGAACCCCAATGAATTCAATTACCGCAAGTACCTCGAGCGCAAGGGGGTTGCCTGGACAGCGTTTCTGCCGGAGAACTCTTTCAAGGTACTTCCTTCCAAAGACTTAGCCTCTACCCACTGGGCTACTGCGATTTCGCAAAAAGCAGATTCTGTCTTTAAAACCCAACTCAATACGCCAACCTCCTATGGTCTGTTGAAGGCGATGGTACTAGGGAGGCGAGATGATTTGGGTGCTGACCTACTCAATTCATACATTACCGCCGGAGCGATCCACGTGCTTGCCGTGTCTGGTTTGCACGTGGGCGTATTCTTCCTACTGATTTCCTTCATTTTAAAAGGTTTGAAAAAAAACCAGTGGGGTAAATGGCTTTATCTTGCTTTGATTATTGGTCTACTGAGTGCTTACGCTATAATTACTGGGCTTTCGCCTTCGGTCGTGCGAGCGTCGATCATGTGCGTGACGTTTGCAATCTCTCAGGCCTTCACTCGTCAGCATCATGGAATAAACACACTGGCAATTTCGGCCTTCCTCATTCTATTGTTTGACCCAATGGCTTTGTTTTCGGTGGGATTCCAATTATCCTACGCGGCCGTACTGGGAATTATTTTGTTCTATCCGCTTTTCAAAAACAACTATCAGACAGATGCACTGCTCTTCCGCTGGCTGTGGCAAATCACGCTCGTGAGCCTTTCAGCACAAGTGTTCACATTTCCGCTCAGCGTTTATTATTTCCACCAGTTTCCGACTTATTTCTGGCTGATCAATCCGTTCGTTATCGGACTCACTACACTTCTTATTTATAGCGCGGTGGCTTTACTTTTCGTCAGTATTTTCCATTGGCAGCCGCTTACTGATCTTGTTGCCTACTGGACGGATGGTGTGGCGCATACATTGAATACTTTCGTCGAAATCCCGCAGCGGATGCCGAACTACCTATTGGGGAATCTGAATTTTGACCTTATGGAAGTCATTGCCTTGTTAGCGTTCATGCTTTTTGTCTATAAACTGTTCAAGGAGAGAGAAATGGCTTGGCTGAAAGTCGTTACTATCTGTTCGCTGGTCTTTTCTTCCTACTCCATCGCGCGAACGCTAAATAATTTTACCGCGCCACAAATGCTCG
Organism: Persicitalea sp.; assembly: GCF_041751555.1. Lineage (NCBI taxonomy): Bacteria > Pseudomonadati > Bacteroidota > Cytophagia > Cytophagales > Spirosomataceae > Persicitalea > Persicitalea sp. The sequence goes on from NZ_JBGSXF010000722.1 coordinate 18,135, forward strand.
TTCACAGCGTACCCCGGCACACAGTGTTGTCAGCTACTCAGGGACAAACCGCTTACATCATTGCCGACTCTGACTTCAAGTACGACACCCTGAACTACGGCTTTCACCTTAAGGACTACTTCAACGCACAGGGAATAAGACAGACGGAGTATTTGGATTTGCCCGATAGATCGGAAAATGTACCAATTGTGGTCAAATGGAATAATCTGGCGCTGGGAATCGACTCGCAGGTTTTTTCAGGGAATAGTAATTTCTCAATCATTCGGGCCAGGCAATACCCAAACACTGAAAAGCTGGTAACTACTCCAAACACTACTTTTATCCTGACTCAAGAGTTGGGCTTCAAAACCAAAAACCAGTGGAAAAAGCTGCTTGGCGAAGCCCGTAGTCCAATCACCGATCTGGCCGAAAACGGAGCAATAGAGTTTTGATGAAAACCGCCGTTCATTTAATCCGAAAACATAAAACCTTTTACGCGTACAAAGGTTGTTGATAGTATATGGAAAAAGACGATAAAACAGAAAAAATCCAAAAGGCGTACAAAGAGTACGTTCTGGAAAAAGGTACTCCGCCTCCCTCGGTCTATATTTTTGCTAAGAAATTGAAAATGCCCGAGACGGAGTTCTACGAATACTACAATAGTTTCGAGGCAATTGAGTCCGACGCCTGGATCGATTATCTGCGACAGACGCTGCTTTCGCTCAATGCCGATGCAGCCTACGACCAGTATTCGGTACGTGAAAAACTACTTGCCTTTTATTATACCTGGATCGAGATACTGAAAAAAGACCGCAGTTACGTCGTATACAGTTACGAAAAGCTGCGGCAGCCGGTAACCCGATACGTCGGACCGCTACAGCCGTTTAGAAATGGCTTTTACAATTTCGCTACCGAACTTCTGATGGAGGGGCGCGAAAGCCGCGAAGTTGTGACCCGACCCGTCATTTCTGATCGTTACGTGGACGGCCTTTGGATGCAGTTGCTCTACATTCTTGACTTTTGGGTAAAAGACTTGAGTCGAGGCTTTGAAAGCACCGACACCGCCATCGAGAAATCGGTAAATACCTCCTTCGACCTGATGGGCAAGTCGGTTGTGGACTCGGTACTTGACTATGCCAAATTCGTATACCAAAACCGTAAGCCGTGAAAGAGCAACAATCCATTCCTACCTCCAAGGTAGCCCGTGCCTCCAAGTTTGTCAAAACTGGTGTCAAGATCGGCGGTAATTACTTGAAGTACAACGTCAAAAAGTTGGTTGATTCCAGTACTACGAAGGAAGAGCTTCACTCTGACAATGCCACTGATATTTATGATTCGCTCAGTGAGTTGAAGGGTTCAGCGCTAAAAGTAGCTCAGATGCTGAGTATGGATCGCAACGTGCTACCCCGTGCCTACGTGGATCGCTTCCAAATGTCGCAGTACTCCGCACCTCCGCTATCGGGGCCGCTTGTGGTCAAGACGTTCAAAAATTATTTTGGCAAAACGCCTGGCGAGCTTTTCGATACCTTCGAGATGTCGGCATTAAATGCGGCTTCCATCGGACAAGTACATTTGGCGACTAAGGATGGTAAGAAACTGGCCGTCAAGATTCAGTATCCCGGTGTGGCCAACAGCATCAGTTCTGACCTGAAAATGGTGAAGCCGATGGCGGTGCGACTTTTCGGATTGAATGAAAACGACATTGAACGTTACATGGGTGAGGTCGAGTCCAAACTACTGGAAGAAACAGATTACGATTTAGAACTGAAGCGTTCGGTTGAAATATCAGAAGCCTGCGCCCATATTTCGAATATTATTTTCCCAAAGTACTATCCCGAACTTTCTGCCAGTCGCATCCTGACGATGGACTGGCTGGATGGACAGCACATGAAGGATTTTTTGCTGACTAATCCCACGCAAGAGACTAAGAACAAGATAGGACAGTCGCTATGGGATTTTTACGATTTTCAGGTTCACCAATTACGGCAGGTTCACGCCGACCCGCATCCCGGCAATTTTCTGATGCTTTCGGATGGTACCATGGGTGTAATCGACTTTGGCTGTGTGAAGGTGATCCCCGATTTCTTCTACGACAACTACTTCGCCCTTATCAACCCTGACACGGTGGAAGATGAACCCCGGACAGAAGAAATTTTTTACAACCTGGAATTTTTGGTAAAATCCGATACATCCGCTGACAAGAAGCTGTTTTCTGACCTATTTAAGACCATGATCGGACTACTCGGCAAGCCCTTTGCCGTGGACGAGTTTGACTTTGGCGACGAAACTTACTTTGATTCCGTCTATGCTTTTGCCGATGAACTAGCCAAGATTGAGGAGCTCAAAAATTCGAAGGTTGCGCGTGGTTCACAACACGGATTGTACATCAATCGCACGTATTTTGGTTTGTACTCGATGCTCAATGAGCTAAAAGCCAAGGTAATTACGCACAAGCCTGTTTGGTTGGTTAGCAAGAAAATACGGCAGCCAGCTCTTGATTAGTTGATCTGATAGATTCTCGCAATCTCTTCCTGTACTTTCTGCGTCCACCGGACCTGCGCCTCTGTATTCAACCCGTGGCGGGTTTCACCATCGTATTTTTCCTGCTCGGCGTTCATCTCGCGGAAAGCTTCCAGGAACTCGTATTGGATTTGAGCGTCGTAATCCTCGATGGTCAAATCCATTTTTTTTAGGCGCTCCTTGAAACGCTCGGCGATAATGCGGGTAATGTCGAAATGAGTTTGCTCGTGCGCCAGGGTGTAGTTATTACGAGCCTCGGCCCGACCCCATGACATACTCCTGACCATAAACACTTTGAGTGAAATATTTGCCTGCAGGTAGTTATCGACAATCATAGAATTCCCCTCATAAGACATACTCGAAAAAACCGCCGCCGCGTATTTACTGCCTGGCCGGTTGGTTTTGCCTTGAAAGTCGTACCAGGTCAATTTTTTTTCGGGCTGGTAAAAGACGGTATCCATCTGGTCAGCTGGTACCAAGTCTTTCAGCAACAGCTTGAAACCCCGCGCCAGCAGAGGGTTTTTCTTATCGTTTTGTCCATACCATTGGTCGAACTGCTGGATTCCCCCATCCAATAATTTCCGTAGCAGTGCCTCGTGGTCGTAAGGTGCCTCGGGACGTGTGTAGGTGGCACCGGAAGAATAAGTCGTTAGGAAAAGGGGCATCTTATTACGAGTCCAACGAAATATGAGGCGTACTTTCATCTCGCCCGCAATTTTGTTGGGTCCAACTTTGCGCTCATCTATCGAAACTTCATCCAACTGAACTTCCAGGGGCAAACTCTCATCTTCCTTTAATTTTAACGAGTAGTTCCAATGCTCGAAAAGCGCTTGGTCGAGAGGTTGTTTTAGAGTTAACGGGACAGATTTACCCGACAAAAAGATATTCCCCAGCTGATTAGGCTTACTTGCGCGCTTGTCTGAGACATCAAGCAAATAGAACGATTTTCCGAACTTTAGAGAAATTTTATCTTTCTTGAATTCCAGATTCTGACCAAGTACCAAAGCTGGTCTGATCAACAAAAAAAACACAAGCACGGTAGGAGAGAAGATAACCCAGAGGTTGGTCTTGGAAAACGGGATATTTGGGCGGTTGAAAAACCTTTGTCTAATTTGCATGACCATACACGAGCGAAAAAACGACTATGCCTATAACGAACCCCAAGCCGAATTTTGATGATATCTATATGGAATTAGCCATAAATTTAGCGAAAAGGTCGCACTGCATCAAGGCGCAGGTGGGGGCCGTGCTGGCAAGAGACACGCGGATTATCTCCATAGGCTACAACGGTCCGCCCGCTGAAACGCACAACTGCGACGAGGAGTTTCCGCTCACGGGTTGCCCCCGCGACTCGAAAGGAAGCTGCTCCCTGGCCCTTCACGCTGAGCAGAATGCCATTCTCTATGCCGTAAAAAATGGCTCCAAAATCGAAGGATCGACGTTGTACGTCACGCTTGCTCCCTGCATTTCCTGCGCTCGGGTTATCTACACCATGAAAATCAGCAAAGTCATTTTCATGGATTCTTACGCTGCCTACAAAGGGATCGGAGTCGAAGAAGGGGCCGAATTCCTCAAAACCTTCGGCGTAGAAGTGGAGCAATACGGAGGCGGGGCGGGCGGAGCGGTGCTTTAATGCTCTTCCTCCCCTTCGGCGCCATGCACATGCCCATGCTCCAACTCCGACTCGGTAGCTTCGCGGATGTTGAGTACTTTACCCTCAAACCGCATAGACTTTCCTGCCAGCGGGTGGTTAAAGTCCATTTTTACCTTTTCGTCGTCCACATCGATGACCATGCCTTGGAGGGTATCGCCTTCCTCATTGGTCATAGGGATTATATTGCCGGGTTGCAACATTTCTTCTTGCTCTACGCCTTCCATCTCGAAAAGAGACTTAGCCAGTTCGACCACTGCATCGTCATCGTAGTCGCCGTAGCCTTCTTCGGGGTCAATCGTGAAATCGAAAGCGTCTCCCTCGGATAAGCCGTTTAGCTGATCTTCAAATTTCTCGGGTAAGCCACTCATACCGAAGATAAATACGAGAGGATCCTCGGCGTTCACGATCTCGACCACCGACATTTCATCGTCTGCATCGGGCAGGCTGAGGTTATAAGTAAGACTAACGACTTTATTTTTTTCGATATTCATTCGGTAATTTTGAGAAATTGGTGGTTAGAAGTGCACAAGGTTCATTTCGCTGGCACAGTAAATAAGCTGACAACAAATCTACGGGAATTTAACCACACAAACTTTTCGCTAATGAATTTTTTGGCGCACGTAGCTTTATCGGGAGAGCGGGAGGGGGTGTTGATGGGTAACTATGTCGGAGATTTTATAAAAGGTCAACTTACCCAATTGAGAGCGGAGTCTTGGTCTGCAGATTTTTTGGTGGGAATCAAATTGCACCGTTTTATCGACGATTTTACCGATAAAAATTCGATCGTTTTGAAAGCAAAAAAGAAATTGGCAAAAAAGCACCCCAAAGTAGCTGGCGTGGCGCTGGACATATACTTTGATTACTTTTTAGCCAATCATTTTTCCAAATATTACAAAGAAGACCTCGCCCGCTTCGTAAACCAATCCTATGATGTAGTTACTAGGAATAAAGACTTAGTTCCCGCTGCTATGATCCCTATCGCCGAGGCTATGATTCGCCATGACTGGCTTTTCAATTACAGAGAAATTACCGGTATCAAAAGGTCATTCGACGGACTATCCCGCCGCTTCGCTTTCTTGGCAGCCATTAAAGGAGCCGAAGTTGAACTTCAAGAAAATCAGGAAATTTACGAACAAGCATTCCTGGAATTTTATCCAAAGCTGATATCTGCCTGCGAAAATTTTATAGAGGATGCATCTATAATTCAGTGAGCTGTTCATTTTCAATTTTCAACCTATATCAAGATGGCTCAGGCCCCAGAAGCAGTTCTTAAAGAAATTCGAGCAAAACAATACAAGCCCGTCTATTTTCTGTACGGGGACGAACCATATTATATTGATCTACTCGCCGAGGAACTGGAAAAGCGAGTTGTTCCCGAGGCTGAGAAGGGCTTTAACCAATTTGTGATATACGGTAAAGATTCCGATTTGGCTGGGGCGTTGGGCTATGCCAAACGGTATCCGTTTATGGCGGAGCGACAGCTAGTTTGGGTAAAGGATGCCCACCATCTTACTGGGATTAAAGACAAAGACCAGCAGCAGCGGCTGGAAGAGTATGCGTTAAATCCTTTATCTAGCACAGTATTGGTACTCTGTTACCACGACAAAGGCGACGAGCGTAAAACCTTTGTGAAAGCTTGCGCGAAGCACGGGGCGGTGGTACACTCTAAGCGTTTGTACGACAACAAACTACCCGACTGGGTAAGGAATTATTGTCATGCGCAAGGCTTGAAGATCAGCCCTAAAGCCGAACAAATGTTGGTCAGCAACATCGGCAATGACCTGAAGCGAATGGTGAGTGAGCTGCACAAAGTATCGATCAACCTGAAAGCAGGTGAAGGCATCAACGCCGATGCGATCGAGAAATTTGTCGGCATTAGTAAGGAATACAATGTATTTGAATTTCAAAAGGCATTGGGGCAGCGCGACGTTTTCAAGGCAAATAACATCGCGACGCACTTTGCGTCCAATCCCAAAGACAATCCATTGGCTCCGGTACTCATTATTCTGTACTCGTTTTTCACCAAAGTACTCTTAACCCACTCTGCTACCGACCGCTCCGACGGCGGCCTGGCCTCACTTCTGGGCGTAAACCCTTTCTTTGTAAAGGATTACACTCAAGCTGCCCGGAGTTATCCAATTGGTAAGGTCGTCAATGTTATACACTACATCCGAAATGCCGATGCTCAGATGAAAGGGGTAGGCTCGGGCAGCATAGACGACGGGGAGCTGTTGAGGCAGTTGGTGTTTGAGATAATCCATTGAAGATTGTGTAATTGTTGAATTGTTTAATCGTGTAATTGATGTTCAGTTGTTTAATTGTAGAAGCACCAAGTCTCCCAGCGGTGTTTTATCGCGCCTGTACATGAACAAACATCAATTACACAGTTCAACAATTACACGATTAAACAAAAAAAGCGAACCATTGCTGGTTCGCCTTCTCATTAAGTAGCGGGGAGCAGAATCGAACTGCCGACCTCAGGGTTATGAATCCTGCGCTCTAACCATCTGAGCTACCCCGCCGAATTGAGGTGCAAAGCTAAGTTGAAAATAATAATGCCGCAAACAATTTTGTTTATTTCGAATCGGAACCTTAAATTACAAGCATACTTGTGAGGGCGATGTCGAAAACACCGATAAAGGTAAGCCCGCTCACGCACTAAATACACTTATTTATGAAAAAGCACTTATTTAATACTGAATTTGAGATCCGCTCCTCGCCTAAGGTGCTCTATCCATACATAAGTACGGCCGCTGGACTGGAACAGTGGTTTGCCGAGAAAGTGACCATCCTACCTGACAATCGCTTCGATTTTCAATGGGACGGTGACAGCCACCCCGCTGACCGCACCTCGCATCGTCTCAATAAGTCGGTGCGATTTGAGTTTACGGACAATGGCGAGGCCACTGATGAGTCGGATGAGAGAAACTACGTAGAAATGAAGCTCGAAGTGAGTGACCTGACGCAATCTACCTACCTGCGGGTCGTTGATTATTCGCAAAACATGGACGAGGCTGAACTTTCATCCCTGTGGGGCGGCTTGATAGATAGTTTGAAAGAATTAGTGGGTGCCTAATGAAAAACATCGATAAACTGGTCCTGAAAACCTTCTGGGGGCCTTTTGTCATCACACTTTCGGTTGTGGTCTTCATCTTTTTGATGCGGATTGTGATTTTTTATATTGACGAATTCGTGTCCAAAGACGTGGGGCTGTCGGAGTACTCCCGGTTGTTCTCTTACTTTGCCATGAGTACGGTTCCTATTGCCCTGCCGCTGGCGATGCTGCTTTCTTCGCTGATGGCATTCGGAAACCTGGGTGAATTCTTCGAATTGACCGCTTTGAAAAGCGCCGGCATTTCGGTCGTGCGCGTGATGATGCCGCTATTCTTCGTGGCCGTTTTCGTCAGCATCTTCTCCTTCTTCTATAATGATCGTGTAGTACCTTGGGCCAATTTGAAAGGGTATAGTCTGCTTTACGACATCAAAACTACAAAAGCTACGCTGAACATAAAAGAAGGAATCTTTTATAATGATTTGCCGGGTTACAGTATTAAAGTAAATAAGAAACTACCCGACTCTAACACCATGTTGGGGATGATCATCTACAAGCACGACAATCGATCATACGAGCGCGGCAACACGCAAGTAATTTTGGCCGATTCAGGAAGGATGTACACGATCAATAATAATGGCTACCTGAAAATTGAGCTTTTTAACGGCAATAATTATCAGGAAATGCAGGATGCCTCGCAGGATCGTTCGATGGCCTACCTCAGTACATCGGATGGAGCTGTGAATAACAATGCGAGTTTCATGGAAAGCCGTTTCGACAAGTACGAGATGGTAGTGAGCATGGAATCGTTCGGCATGAAGCGGACGGACGAAGATATGTTCAAGTACCATCAGTTTATGAAGAATATCGACGACCTCACCCAGACGACCGATTCGCTCCGGCGCGACTTTAAGCGAGCGCAGGATAATCTGGTACCAAACAGCCAGCAATATTTCTCCTATAAGTTTAAAAATAACGACTCCTATGGCACAAAGCCCAAAAAGGGTAAGTGGGTAGACTCACTGCTCAGCGTGGCTATGACTGACAGCGTGAAGAACATTATTCTCGCCAATGCCAAGAGCGCGGCGACCAGCGTACAGAGTTTCGCCTCTTCCAACGCCGAGTACCTCGACAGTAAACGCAAATCGGGTAACGAATACGAACTTGAAAAACTTCACAAATACACCCAGGCATTTTCCTGTTTTGTCATGTTTCTGATTGGCGCCCCCTTGGGGGCCATCATCAAGAAGGGTGGCTTCGGTGTACCAGTGTTGGTTTCCATCATCTTCTTTATTCTATTATATGTCCTCACCATTCAAGGCGACAAATTTGTAAAGGAAGGACTACTCGACGTGGCGGTCGGGGCTTGGTTAGCCA
>NZ_JBGSXF010000723.1:0-3570 GCF_041751555.1 Persicitalea sp.
GTAAATATTGAATACCTGCGACTGGTACTGAAGGTCGGTTCCGCAGCAGTAGGCGTTATCGCCCAGCCACAGCCACAGATCGACCGGGCCGTTCTTTTTGGCCAGGTACTGCTCGAAGACTGCCAACTGATTATCGCGGTACGCGGTATCAGGTTCGTCGGCTGCCCCGAAATCGCCCATCGCCCAGAAGCGAATCGGACGTTTGGTACCCGCCGCCGGAGCGGTTACGAAAAACTGGTCACGACTTTGGCTGAGAAATCGCTGGCTGGTGCCGATTTTGTAAACGTACTTCGTCTCGCGCGACAGTCCGGTTAGCACGATTTCGTGTTCCGTCGTCGAAGCGTTATCGACTTTTGCGGAAAACTTCGTGGTGTCGCTGGCGGCGGCCTACTGCACCCGGCTGTCGGTTGGCGTGTCGGTGCGCCAGCGGACAGTGATTCCGTCGGCGGTGGGACGCTGTAGATATGGGCCGCGGATCACATTCTGAGCGGCGAGATCAGTTACTGCCAGGCAAAGGGTAAAAAAAGCAATCTTAGAAAGTGAGGGCATTTTTTAGGAGTCAGGGTAATTGCCAAAGATAGTTCAAAACCGCGTTTCCCCGATTTTGGATTACTGGAATATTCGCCGCAAATTGGGTACTTTCTCAAACCAGTGACCCTTTCTCTAAATGAGTAATTCTACCAAAATTTTCTTCTGGTCTATCTCCGCTGCCCTGGGCGGCTTTCTTTTCGGCTTCGATACGGCGGTGATTTCCGGTGCGGAGCAAACCCTGCAAGTCCTCTGGAACTCCACCCCATTTGAACACGGCCTGACGGTTTCCATCGCTCTCATCGGCACGGTGGTAGGCGCGCTGTTCGGCGGTTTGCCCGCCGATAAGTACGGGCGCAAGTACAGCCTGCTCATCGTGGCGGTGCTGTACCTGATATCGGCTCTGGGATCGGGCTTGGCGACGGGCTGGGGCATGTTCCTGATCTTCCGGTTTATTGGCGGAGTGGGTGTGGGCATTTCGTCGGTGGTGGCGCCGATGTACATCTCCGAGATTGCGCCGCCCTCGCGGCGCGGACGTCTGGTGGCGCTCTTTCAATTCAATATCGTGCTGGGTATCCTGATTTCGTACCTCTCCAACTACGGCCTGGAAGGCATCGGTGAAAATGCCTGGCGCTGGATGCTGGGCGTCGAGGCCATTCCGGCAGTACTCTTCATGGTATCCATTTTCTTTATCCCTGAAAGCCCGCGCTGGCTGATTTTGAAGAAAAATAAAATCCACGAAGCGCGCGAAATCCTCAACGTCAGCGACTCAGCCGAAGCCGAGCGCGTGGTGGTTTCTATTTTGAAAAGCAAAAATGAGGCCACCGAAGGCAGCTACCGGGATTTGTTCAAACCGCTCTACCGCACGCCCGTCCGGCTGGCGGTGCTGTTCGCGCTTTTCAACCAACTGTCCGGTATTAACGCCATCATTTACTACGCTCCGCGTGTATTCGAGATGGCCGGACTGGGCAAGGAATCGGCTTTGCTCTCGTCGGCGGGCATCGGGCTGGTCAACCTACTGGCCACACTGCTGGGGCTGTCGCTCATTGACAAATTCGGCCGCAAATTTCTGATGTACGTCGGCTCCCTGGGCGTTATCGTTGCGCTGGTGTTAGTGGCCAATTCCTTTTTTAGCGAAAATCTTGGTGGCTCGCAGGTACCCGTGTTCCTGTTCGTTTACATTGCCTTCTTCGCCCTGTCACAGGGGGCGGTAATTTGGGTGTTCATTTCCGAGATATTTCCCAACGATGTCCGCGCTTACGGGCAGTCGCTGGGTAGTTTCACGCACTGGATTGCAGCGGCGGTGATTTCGTTCATTTTTCCCTACATCGCCGAAACCTTCGGTGGCGGGCCTACCTTCTCTTTCTTTGCCGGGATGATGGTGCTGCAGCTGCTATTCGTGTGGCGGATGATGCCCGAGACAAAGGGAACGTCGCTGGAAGGCATCGAACAGGCGGTGGCGGCGTAGGGTTAGGCACGGTTTATTTAAAACAACAAGATTGTTTTTCATAGATATTCAACAATGATGCATAAATTACTCACGTCCCTTACCATTATCGCCCTCCTCGCTACCTGCACCACAAAGGAAGAAAAAACTCAGGTACCTGACGTAGAACCCGGAGACTACCGACCCGCCTACCACTACGCCCCGCCGCAGAATTGGACCAACGACCCCAACGGCCTGGTCTATCTCGATGGCGAGTATCATCTTTTTTACCAATACAACCCTGAGGCCGATACCTGGGGTCATATGAGTTGGGCCCATGCCGTGAGCGAAGACCTCAAAACCTGGGAAGAACTGCCGCTGGCTCTGGCTGAGTACCAGAATGCCGACAGCACTGAAACCATGATCTTTTCAGGCAGCGTGGTGGTGGACAGCCTGAACACTTCCGGCTTCTTCGAGCCGGGCTTCAAAAAAGGAATGGTTGCTATCTACACTTCGCACGTCCATCAGGAAATAGATGGCAAAGATCAGGGCGTGGCGCAGCACCAGAGTTTGGCGTACAGCGCCGACAAAGGCCGCAGCTGGAAGTACTTTGACAAGAACCCCGTGCTTGATATTGGAATGAAGGATTTCCGCGATCCCAGCGTATTCTGGTACGAGGGCATGTGGAAAATGGTCGTGGCTAAGCCCAAAGAGTATGCCGTGCAGATCTATGAATCGAGCGACCTTAAAAAGTGGACGCGGCTGAGCGAGTTTGGCAGAATGGGCGACATGGCCAAAATATGGGAGTGTCCTTCGCTGTTCAAAGTACCCGTAGAAGGTAATGAGGAAGAAAAATGGGTGATGCTAATCTCGAGCGCGGCGGAAGATACCGAGTTTACGGGCATGCAGTACTTCGTGGGTAGTTTCGATGGTAAACGCTTCCAGGCCGACCGCCAAAAGGGCGTCCGCCGCGTGGACTACGGCAAAGATTTTTACGCCGCCATTCCATTCAACAACCTTCCAGCCAACCAGCCGAAGCCGATCATTTTGGGCTGGGCGAGCAATTGGGTTTATGCCGGCAAGACGCCTACCACGGGCTACCGAGGGATGTTCTCGCTGCCACGCCAATTGTCTCTGCGCCCCGATAGTAGCGGGGTGTACCATTTGATCCAACAACCTGTATTTAAAGATAAAATCTCCACGAAGACCCTGACCATGAAGGCCCCTGACCTGAAAGCTGGGGTGGTTCTGAAAATGGATGCTGGCAACTCCTACCGCCTTAACCTAACGATCGAACTGGATGAGGCGGAGAACTTTTCGGTCAAGCTGTTGAACAACGAAATGGAGGAAAGCGTGTTGGCCTATGATGTGGTTACCAACAAGCTTACCCTGGATCGTACTAAATCCGGGAAGGTGGATTTTCACGAAAAATTTCCCAGCGTGGAGTCTATGATCGTGCCGCCCCGCAATGGCGAGTTAAAACTGGATATTTTCGTGGACAATTCCATCGTGGAGATCTTTGCCAATGACGGCGCGGCGGTGCTGACCGACCTGGTCTATCCGACCAAGAAGAAAGGCGAGGTGGCGATCGGCACCAATCTGTAATTCCTTTCTTT
>NZ_JBGSXF010000724.1:0-12942 GCF_041751555.1 Persicitalea sp.
CGCTATCCCGCCTTCGCTCTGCGCGTTTTTCCGCCCGGCGTTCTTTCCGGCTCTTTTTCCTTTCCTGCCGTTCTTCTTTGGTAGGAAAGTCAAAGGGCAGCGCGTCCTTTACTTTGTCAAAAAACGTCGGCTCGTCTTCCAGGAAGGGCGCGCAGTTCAGGCGGTTTTGCAGTCGTTCCGAAAGTGGCGCAAAGGGTTCTTTGTCCTTGAAGAAGCCCGCTTTGACCAACCGCGAAATGAACTCGCCCCAGATGGGTAGCGCCGTACGCGAGCCTTGCCCCAGGCTTAGGCTGCGGAAGCGCACCAGCGGACTCTCGCCACCGACCCATACGCCCGTGATCAGACCCGGCGTGATGCCGATGAACCAGCCGTCGCTTTGGTTTTGGGTAGTTCCTGTTTTTCCCGCGATGTCGATCGACAGGCCGAAGGTCGAGCGAAGCCGTGACCCGCTGCCTTCGTCCACGACGGCCTGCATCATGTGCAACATGGCGGCGGCGTTGTCGCGCGCCAGGATGAGTTTGTGGCGTTGCGACTTGTTCTCGCGTAGTACGCGCCCGCCGCTGTCCACGATTTTGGTCACGTAAACGGGTTGGCTTATGCGGCCTTCGTTGGCAAAGACCGAGTAAGCACCCACCATTTCGAGCAGCGAAATATCCGCCGTACCCAGCGCCAGCGACGGTACGGATGGCAGGTCACTCTCGATGCCCAGGTCACGGGCCATGCGGATGGTCGTCGGGACACCTACGCGCATAATCAACTGCGCCGAAACGGTGTTGACGGAATTAGACAGTGCCCCTTCCAGCGAATAGCGACCACCGTACTTATTATCGGCGTTCTGCGGCGACCAGTCCTCGAACTGCTCGTAGGTAGTTAGTTTGTTCTCGATATATTTGCAGGGTTGAATGCCCTTTTGCAGCGCGGCGGCGTACAGAATCGGCTTAAAAGTAGAGCCGACCTGCCGCTTGGAGGTCACGTGGTCGTACTTGAATAGGTTGTGGTTGATCCCGCCTACCCACGCCCGCACAAAGCCCGTTTCGGGTTCCATCGACACCATCCCGGTGTTCAGGAATTTGGCGTAGTAGGCCAGCGAGTCCAGCGGACTCATCGTGCGGCTGACACTACCACCCCAGGTATAAAGCCGCATCGTGCGGCGTTTCTGGAAAGATTTTTCAATCTCTGCTTCCGAAGCCCCTGCCGCCTTCATGCGTCGGTAGCGCGGCGAGCGGCGCATGGCGTTTTCCAGCACCGTCTTGTCGTTGCCCCAAGGATTTCGACCCTGCCAGTGGGCATTGAATTGTTTTTGCAAGCTGGCCATGCGACGGGCCACCGCCCGCTCGGCCTCACGCTGGATTTTGGCATCGATGGTCGTGTAAATTTTCAGACCGTCCGTGTAAAGGTTGTAGGGATCGCCGCCGCGTTTGGATTGGTTGGCGCACCATTCGGCCAGTTCTACACGAAGCTTCTCGCGAAAATAGGGCGCGAGGTTTTCCTCTTTTTCCCGCTCGGGTAGTTTGCCCCGCTTGGTTACCAGTGCCTTCTTTTTCAAAGATTCAGCCTTCTCGGACGTGAGGTAGCCGTACTTTTCCATTTGGCTAAGTACCAAATTGCGCCGCTTCTTGGCCCGCTCGGGATGGTTGCGCGGATTGTAAGAAGTTGTGGCTTTTAGCATCCCGACCAGCATAGCGGCTTGCTCGGGCTCCAGGCGCTTGGCCGGGGTGTCGAAAAAGTACCGCGCTGCCCGCTCTACCCCGAAAATCGTACCGCCAAACGAAACGGTATTCAGGTACAATTCCAGGATTTCCTGCTTGGAAAATACCGATTCCAGCCGTCGGGCCAAGATCATCTCCCGCGCTTTGTTGATTGGCATATCCAGAATTAGGCGATTCCGGCGCGGATAGAGGTTTTTGATGAGCTGCTGCGAGATCGTGCTACCGCCACCCGAACTTTCCTTTTGCAGTAAAAGCGTCTTGACCAACACCCGCGCCAAACTGCGCGAATCGACGCCGTGGTGTTTGTAAAAACGGGCATCCTCGGTAGCGAGGAGGGCAGCAATCACGCTGGTGTCGATGTCGCTGTAAGAGATATTGGTACGGTCGTAAAGAAAGTACCTCCCCAGTAGCACGCTGTCGGCCGAATACACCTCGGAAGCGGTATCGTTGCGCTTATTTTTCAGCTCCTTCCCCGAAGGCATTTCGCCAAAAAAGCCCAGAATAATAAGGAAGAAAAACAAAATCCCGAGCGAAAGTCCGACGGCCGCCAGGCTACTGCCGACAAATAAGAGCCGCCGCCAAAATCGGCCACGACCGGGGCGATTGGCTTTTTGCCAGTTTTTTTTAAGAAAATTTTTCAAAAAAATAGTGGGGTCAAAAGTGAGTTGAGTCTCGACTAAAAACGTGTGCCGGAATGAATTCTTGCCCTACTCAGGCGGTAAACCGGACGGCTCAAAGATAGCGCAATCAATCAGTAACAAGGTATGCGAACGCTCTTTTCCCCTTGACCGTTTCACCCTTCACCCTTGTTTTCATGCAGCAACCACTCGACCCACCGAAATCCATCGCCGGGCAACTGAAGTACCTCGGCCCCGGCTTCATCATGTCGGCGGCAATCGTCGGCTCGGGTGAATTGATCGCCACTACCACGCTGGGAGCCAAGGCGGGATTCGTGACCTTCTGGGTGATTCTGGTAAGCTGTTTAGTCAAAGTGACCCTGCAACTGGAATTTGGCAAAAACGCCATTTACACCGGAACCTTTACAATGTACAACTTCAACCGTCTGCCGGGCCTCCGACTGGGGCGGGCGCACTGGAGCATCTGGCTGTGGCTGTCGTTGCAAGGCTTGAAACTACTACAAGTCGGCGGTATCGTGGGCGGTGTGGCCATTGTGCTGAACATGGCTTTTCCCGCTCTTTCCGTGGACATTTGGTCACTGATGGCGGCACTCGTCACGGCCTTACTGGTGTACCGGGGCTACTACGGCCTGGTGGAGAAAGGCTCGTTGGTGATGATCGTACTTTTCTCCTCGGTGGTACTTATTTCGCTGGGTTTGTTGCAGGGAACGCCCTTCGCTGTTCGCTGGCAGGATATTCAGGAAGGACTGAGCTTCAATTTGCCGCCGGAGGCGGTGCTTGTGGCCTTCGGCGCGTTCGGTATCACGGGCGTGGGTGGCGACGAGATCATGTATTACAACTACTGGTGTATCGAGAAAGGCTACGCGGCCTATGCTGGCCCCAACGACGGCAGTGCAGCCTGGGCCGCTCGCGCCAAGGGCTGGATTAAAGTCATGTACCTCGATGCCCTACTGTCGATGATAGTTTACACCATCGTCACGGCGGCCTTTTATTTACTGGGCGCGGCGGTACTGCACCGCAGTGGAGAGGTTCCCGAAGGCTACCAGATGATCGGTGTACTGTCGCGGATTTTCACCGAAACCCTCGGCCCCTGGGCTGAGACGCTGTTTCTGGTCGGAGCTTTTACGGCACTGTACTCTACTTTGTTTACCGCCACGGCGAGTTGGGCGCGGGTGTGGGGCGATGCTTTTGGACAGTTGGGTTGGTTGCCGTTCGGCAGCGTCAAGGAGCGGCGACGCTCCATCGCCATTTTTTCGTGGGTGTTTCCCTTCGCGTGGTGCGCCTTTTTCCTGTTCTTCCAGTCGCCCGTCATGATGGTGATTTTGGGCGGCGTAGCTACGTCGGTGCTGCTGTTGTTGATTCTGTGGGTGGCGTGGGTGTACCGCTACCGCGAACTACCCAAATCGCTAACACCCTCGCGGCTGTACGACGTATTTTTCTGGCTGAGCGTGGCGTCAATTCTGATTGTCAGCGCGTACGGGGTTTGGCAGGTTATTCCTCACTCGTAAACCTTCTCCCCCTTATTAAGCCACACGCCCCAGGCACGGGAGTAGGCGTGTACCTTTTGAGTGGGCTTTCCTGATGCATCTACGATGGGATAGTCTTGGTTTACCCATTCAAACAGGCTTCCGTAGAGGTTCTGCACATCGGTAAAGCCCGCGTCCAGGAGTTTCTTCCCGACTCTCTCACTCCTGACTCCCACGGAGCAATAAATCACAATTGGCGTGTTTTTTGCGATACCTTTCACCCTATCCAGCGTAAATTCCTCGTAACCCACCCAGCGGGCCTTGGGAATGTGGCTTACTTTAAACTCACCGTAAGCTCTGGCATCCAAAAAAAGCGCACCAGTCATCTGGCTAGCCTTTTCGCAGCTTATCAAGGGCACATTCTTCTTGTAAAGGGTATTGAGCATCGCCCGATAGGTACCACTGGTAATCTGAGCGAGTGAAGTTGTAAAAGAAATAAGCGCCACGAAGGGAATCAAAATCCACGTTTTTTTCACAATATTGCGTTATATTAATGCGAGAAGGCCAATTTTGGTAAATCCCCCGTCTGTCATAGTTTGTATTTTAGGAGTTAACGTGTAGCATGAGTAATTGGTTTGGACGAATAAATCGGGTACGATTTTCCAGAATAGCGTTGGGAGTGGTGATTGCTTTGGCAGTAAGTTCCATTGTGGCACCCGCCTGGAAGTTAACGGATTCCGTGCCTTTTATTGTCGTCAAGCCTGCTCCCCCAGTAGAATCGGTTCCGGTTTCCAAAACCAGAAAATATAAGAAAGCCATCACTGTGCTGCCCGAAAGTGCCTGGGCGGATAGCGTTTTGCAGACGCTTACGCTGGACGAGAAAATCGGCCAGTTTTTCATGATCGCCACTTTCTCCAATCGCAACGAGATCGAATACCGTCAAATCGACCGCCTGATTCAGGACTACCACCTGGGCGGCTTAATTTTCTTTCAGGGCGGCCCTTATCGCCAGGCTTTACTGACCAACCGCTATCAGGCGCAGTCGAAAGTACCGCTGTTCATCGGCATCGACGGCGAGTGGGGGCTGGGAATGCGGCTCGACAGCGCCATGATTTTCCCCAAACAGATGGTGCTGGGTGCCATCCGCGACGACAGCCTGATTTACCGTATGGGTGATCAGATTGGGCAGCACTGCCGCCGCCTGGGTATTCAGATCAACTTTGCGCCCGTCTCTGATATTAATAGCAATCCCGACAATCCTGTGATCGGCTACCGTTCTTTCGGCGAAGACCGTGAGAATGTCACGCGCAAGTCTGTCGCCTATATGAAGGGCTTGCAGCGCAACCACGTTATCTCCACGGCCAAGCATTTTCCCGGCCACGGCGATACCGACGCCGACTCGCATTACACCCTGCCTGTGGTGAGCCATTCGTCCGACCAACTGCGCGACATCGACCTTTATCCCTACCGCCGCCTGATCGCCGATAGCCTGATGGGCGTTCTGACGGGGCATTTGTACGTTCCCGTGCTGGATAACACACCGCTGCTCGCGACTTCGCTTTCCCAGAAAGTAGTGACCGATCTGCTGCGCAATGAAATGGGCTTTCGGGGACTGATCTTTACCGACGCCATGAATATGCGCGGCGTGCTGAAAACGGGCCGCGCGCCCGACGTGAACCTGAAAGCCCTCATGGCCGGGAACGACATTCTGCTCTACCCGGCCAGCGTGGGCGAAACCGTACAGCGCATTAAGGACGCGTTGGCGGACGGCACGATCAGTAAAAAATTCATCGACGATAAAGTCAGGCGCATTTTGCAAGGAAAGTACTGGGCGGGGCTGGGCGATTATAAGCCGATCGATACCCGGAATTTGTACCAGGACATCAATAACGTGCAAAGCCAGGAACTGGCTAGTGAATTGAGCGAAGCGTCGGTAACGGTGGTGCGCAATGAAAACAACTTGCTGCCTTTTGGCTCGCTGGAAAGTGCTAAGGTCGCCTCTGTGACGGTGGGGGCGGGTGTCGGTACGGCTTTTCAGAAAATGATGAGCTGCTACTCCCCGGTGAGGCATTTCATTTTTGAGGATAAGCCCAACAGCGAGAAGGAAATCGCCGAGATGCTGGAGTACTTGCAACCTTACGACGCCGTGGTAGTGGGCGTCCACGAAATCAGCAACTCGCCGCGTCGTCGCCATAATATTACCAATGGCACGATCAACTTCGTTTCCCGGCTGCGCGAGGCGAATAAGAAAGTGGTACTTTGCCTGTTCGGTACGCCGTACAGCATCCGCTTTTTCCCGCAGACTGACGCGCTGATTTGTGCCAACGAAGACAACGAAACTACTCAACAGGTAACGTCGCAAATTCTATTTGGGGCATTGCCCGCTTTGGGGCGACTGCCCGTATCGGTGGCGGGCTACCGTCCGGGTACTTTTGCCGAAACCAACGTGCTGGATCGCATCAGCTACGGTTCACCCGAAAGCGTGGGGATGGACGGGAATAAGCTGCGTAAGATCGACGATGTGGTAACTGAGGCAATCGGCCAGAAAGTGTTTCCGGGCTGTCAGGTAGTCGTGGCGCGGAAAGGAAGGATCGTGTATTCCAAGGCCTACGGCGGCCTCGACTACCGCTCCGCCGCACGCGTGACCTCCGAGACGATTTACGACGTAGCCTCGGTTACGAAAGTGTCGGCCACGCTACAGTCGGTGATGTGGCTATACGACCAGAAAAAGCTGGATCTGGATCAGAAAGCGGCTTTCTATCTGCCCGAATTGAAAGGAACGAACAAGCAGAATTTCACCATTCGCGATCTGTTGCTGCATCGCTCCGGGATGGTTTCTTTCTACCCTACTCTCTGGAAAAACACCATGACGGGCGGCGGCGGACTATTGCCCAACTATTATAGCGCTCAGGCCGACACCTCCTTTTATTTGCAGGTAGCGCCAAAACTTTTTGCCAAATCCATGCTTCGGGATTCGGTCTGGAAATGGATCGTCGAATCGCCGCTCAACAACCGCCGCGACCGCGCCGGGCATTACGCCTACGTGTACAGCGATTTGGGTTTTTTGACTTTACAGAAAGTCGTGGAGCGACTGACGGGTTTGCCGCTGGACATTTTTGCTTACAAAACCTTTTATGAACCGATGGGCCTGCCGACTTTGGGGTTCAATCCTTTGCGGCGGTTTCCGGCCGAGCGCATCGCCCCCACTGAGCAAGACTACCGCTTTCGTAGCCAATTATTGCAAGGCACAGTTCACGACCAAATGGCTGCCATCCAGGGCGGGGTATCGGGCCATGCCGGGCTATTCGGTACGGCCACGGACCTGGCTACCTTAATGCAGATGAATTTGTGGAAGGGAAAGTACGGCGGGAAGCAATATTTCCAATCTGGCACGGTTCCTGCTTTTGCACGTTTAGCCGACGAAGGACACCACCGCGGGCTGGGTTGGGACAAGGTACCATCATCCGGCAACAGCGTGTACGTGTCTGACAAGGCTTCGGTTAATTCGTTCGGCCACACAGGATTTACGGGGGCAGTAGTTTGGGTGGACCCGGACGAGGATTTGGTATTCGTGTTTTTGTCCAACCGCATTCATCCTGATATGGAGAACCGGGGTATTTCCACGCACCGCACCCGGCGCAAGATTCACGATATTATCTATGAGGCCCTTATTCCTTCTTGAAAATACCCGTCGGAAATGCATCCATGACGAACGCAGCCCTGACGGTTTAGGGCTGCGTTTTTGGTTTTAAGAATTATACTTAACTTTATCGACCATTTCTCACCACACATCATTTAACTTCATATAAAACAGTAGGTTATGCAACGTAAACTTTTTACTCACTTGATTTTAGGAGGGCTGATAGGACTGGGATGGATAAGTGAGTCAGCCGCGCAGACCATCAATACCGAAAGCCTGAGTACTTCTAATGTGTGTGTCCCGGCTACCATTTCGGTGCCTTTCAAAAAGGCCGGAAACTTCGGAGCCGCTAATGTATTTACCGTCGAGTTATCGGGGCCAACGGGTAGTTTTTCTTCCCCACGTGCCTTGACGACTTCGGGCGATAAAAGTCCCTTGACCGCCACGCTGCCCGACGACTTGCCCAATGGCAGCGGTTACCGGGTGCGGGTAGTGTCCAGCGCACCCGCAGTGATTGGCACCACGGGGGAAACCGTCCTGACCATAGGTAAAAAGCCTAATCCGCCCGGCGTAACTACTACTTCTTACAACTATTGTGTGGGCGCGACCGCCACACAGCTAAGTGCCACCGCTTCGGGTGGCAATACCCTGCAATGGTACAATGCCTCGGGTAACGAGATTGCCGCAGCTCCTACGCCTTCCACCGCCTCGGCGGGTACACAAAATTACAGCGTGGCGCAGGTTTCGACGGGTTGCATAAGTGATAAAGTAAATATCACCGTGCAGGTATCGGGGGCGCCCGTCGCCCCCACTGCCACCAGTCCGGTGGAGGTTTGTGAAGGAAGTCCGGCTTCGCCGCTATCGGCAGCCGGCACTAACCTGAAATGGTACGACGCCGCCGACGCCCCGCTGGCAGGTGCGCCCACGCCTACGACGTCCTCAACTTTTAAAGTATCGCAGACGGTAAACGGCTGTGAAAGCCCAAAGAAGACGATCGTTGTTACAATCAGGCCAAAGCCCGCCCCACCGGGCGTTACGGCTAGCTACAATTTCTGTTTTGGGGAAAGTCTTTCGCCGCTGACCGCTACGGGTACCGAATTAAAATGGTACCGCGCCAACGACACGCCATTGAGCGCAGCACCCACGCCTCCTAACAATGCCAATTCCACTTTCAAAGTCAGCCAGACCGTGGACGGCTGCGAGAGCGACAAGGCTACCATTACTATCAATATCAACCAGACGCCTACACCCACGACCACTGCTTCGGTGGAGTACTGCGCGGGGGCCACCGCCACCGCGTTGACTGCCACCGGGGGGGACATCAAGTGGTACACGGCAGCCTCGGGCGGGTCGCCGCTCGCAGCGGCACCGACACCTTCGACGGCTTCAGCGGGAACCACCAACTACTACGTCAGCCAAACGCTAAATGGCTGTGAAAGCGGTCGCGCCACCGTCACGGTAACGATCAAGTCCCTTCCTACCGCCCCCACCGCCGCCAGCCCCGTGGAGATCTGCGCGGGTAGCCCCGCTTCCCCATTAACCGCTACGGGAAATAGCTTGAAATGGTACAGTGCCGCTGATACCCCGCTTCCTGGTGCACCCACGCCCAGCAATTCGGCGGCCTCGTCCTACAAAGTTTCCCAGACCGTGAACGGCTGTGAAAGTACAAAGAAGACCATCGAAGTCATCATCAAAACAAAACCTGCGGCTCCGGGTGTCACGGCAAGCTCTACCTACTGCTACGGCGAAACCATTCCGGCCCTGACCGCCACCGGAGCAGGGCTCAAATGGTACACTGCCAATGACGCGCCTCTGGGCGGTGCGCCCACGCCCTCCAATACGGTTGGCTCGACCTACAAAGTAAGCCAGACCGTGGACGGCTGCGAGAGCGACAAGGCTACCATTACTACCAATATCAACCAGACGCCTACTCCCACGACCACCACTTCGGTGGAGTACTGCGCGGGGGCCACCGCCACCGCTCTGACCGCCACTGGAGGGGGCATCAAGTGGTACACGGCAGCCTCGGGCGGGTCGCCGCTCGCAGCGGCACCGACACCTTCGACGGCTTCGGCGGGAAGCACCAACTACTACGTCAGCCAAACGCTGAACGGCTGTGAAAGCGGCCGCGTCACCGTCACGGTAACAATCAAGGCCCTTCCCGCCGCCCCCACCGCCGCCAGCCCCGTGGAGATCTGCGCGGGTAGCGCGGCTTCGCCACTATCGGCCACAGGTAACAACCTGAAATGGTACGACGCCGCCGATGCC
This sequence comes from Persicitalea sp., assembly GCF_041751555.1. Lineage (NCBI taxonomy): Bacteria > Pseudomonadati > Bacteroidota > Cytophagia > Cytophagales > Spirosomataceae > Persicitalea > Persicitalea sp. Next base: position 9,722 of record NZ_JBGSXF010000724.1, read on the forward strand.
CCACTGTCAGGCGCACCTACACCGAGCAATACTAGTTCCTCGGTGTACAAAGTTTCCCAGACCGTGAACGGCTGCGAAGGGCCGAGGAAAACAATCACTGTCACCGTCAAGCCCAAGCCCGCGGCTCCGGGTATCACGGCTAGTTCCACCTACTGCTACGGCGAGACTATCCCGGCCCTGACCGCCACCGGATCGGGGCTCAAATGGTACTCTGCCAATGACGCGCCCTTGGGCGGTGCGCCCACGCCTTCCAATACGGTTGGCTCGACCTACAAAGTAAGCCAGACTGTGGACGGCTGCGAGAGCGACAAGGCTACCATTGCTATCGACATCACCCGAACCAATCCACCGGGAGTAACCTCACCCATCACCTACTGCGTAGGCGAAACCGCCGCCGCCCTCACCGCCAGCGGCTCGGGGTTGAAATGGTACAGTGCTTCTGGAACACTACTAACTACCGCCCCGACACCTTCCACGGCTGCTGCAGGTTCGACGACTTACTCGGTAACCCAAACCCAAAACGGCTGCGAAAGTGACCGGAAAGCGACTATTCAGGTGATAGTGAATCCGCGCCCAGCCGCGCCTACAGTGGCTGACCTTGTGTACTGTCAAAACGTTCCGGCGGCGCAATTGACCGCCAGCGGGAGCAATCTGAAATGGTATAGCGCGGCCTCGGGTGGTACTATTTTCACCACCACCCCTACGCCGTCCACGGCTACTGCCGGGACTACTTCTTACTTCGTTTCACAAACGAACGGCTTCGGTTGCGAGAACAGCACCCGCGCCGAGTTGAAAGTGACGGTCAACCCTACCCCGGCGAATCCTGCCGTAGCCAATTCAGTGATAGAGTATTGTCAGGAAGCGACCGGAGTTGCGGCCTTGGCCGCCACCATTGCGACTGGCAATACTGCGAAGTGGTACTTACCCGGCGGCGGCACTACGGCTACCGCTCCTGTACCTTCCGCTGCTACCGCTCAGAGCTTGACCTATCAGGTAACACAGACTAATAGCTTTGGCTGCGAAAGCCCTAAGTCGGATATCAGGGTACTCATCAACCCGCTCCCCAGCGTTCCCAGTGTGACGAACCAGGAACTTTGCCAAACCCGAACCGACGTACCCTATACGCTGGCTGCTACCGGTATCAATTTGAAATGGTACGCCGACGCTACAGGAGGCACGGCAACTACGGCTGCCCCAGTCATCAGCCTGGTAAATAACGGACCGGTAACCCGATACGTCAGCCAAACTACTGCGAAAGGCTGCGAGGGACCACGGGCCAAAGTCACGGTCAACATCAAGCCCCTACCCGTCAAACCTGCAGTATCGGCCGCGTTAGCCTACTGCCAATTCGTACCTGCCAGTTCGCTGTCGGCCACAGCTTCGGCGGGCGGAACGCTCAATTGGTATGGTACCAGCCCTACCGGAGGTACCGCGAGCGGCAACGCGCCCGTACCTTCCACGGCTGCCGACGGAGAAACTTCTTACTACGTAAGCCAGTCGGTCAACGGCTGTGAAGGCGACCGCAGTCCAATCAAAGTGACCGTGCGAGCGACGCCACTACCCGGCGTGGAAGCTTTGAAAGAATATTGTCAAAACGCAGGTGCCCAGCCCTTGACCGCCACGGGCGACAACCTGAAATGGTATAATGCCGCCAGCGGCGGGCCGGTTTCTTCTGCCGCACCAATTCCTTCCACCGCCCAGGTAAATACGACCTCCTTCTACGTTTCCCAGACCAAAACTTACACCATCGATGGCATCGACCTGAACTGTGAAAGTGCCCGCTCCCGTATCAACGTGCAGATCAATCCGTTGCCCGGCTTGCCCAGCGCAACGACTTTTCAGGAATTTTGTCAGGAAAGGCAGGACAAGACATTCACCTTTTCGGCCAATGGTGAAAACCTTAAATGGTACGGGGCTGCATCAGGAGGCAATGCCAACTCCGGTTCGCCGAGCGTCAATTTGAAGAATCCGCAGGAGACATCTTATTTCGTTAGCCAAACTACGGCCAAAGGCTGTGAGGGCGGACGCACCGAAACGCGGGTGCGCGTTAAGCGATTGCCCGCCCTGCCCGGCGTAACGCCCTCGATAGAGTACTGCCAGTTCGATAAGCCTAACCAACTCATGGCCAGCGCGGAGAACAGCGCAGCCCTCAACTGGTACGGCACGAGCGCTGCCGGTGGCAACCGCTCAGGCGTAGCACCTACCCCTTCGACGGACAACGGCAGCGACCTCAATTTCTACGTTAGCCAGACGCTGGAAGGCTGCGAGGGAGATCGGTCATCCATTCGTGTATTGGTGAAAACTACTCCCAAGCCCGGCGTGACTACTCCCGTGGAATACTGCCAGAACGTGTCTGCCCAACCGCTGTCTGCGCAAGGAAGAGACTTGAAATGGTACCGCGAACCTGCCGCCGCCGAATCGCAGACTACCCCCTTTACGCCCTTCACGGCCAACGTGGGCAGCTATGCTTTTTACGTCACCCAAACCGGAACCAACGGCTGTGAAAGCCCGAAAGAAAAAATCGATGTTCGGATAAAGCCTCTGCCTTCCGCGACCATCAGCGGCGATAATTCGATTAGTCTGGGAGCGTCATCCCAAATCACCGTTGCTTTTACTGGCGATGGTCCGTGGGATTATACGCTTTCTAACGGACTTACCGGAAAAGGCGTGACCCAGAATCCGCAGAGAATTACCGTGAGCCCAACTACCACTACTACATACACGGTTAACGAGGTCGCCAATGTTTGCGGTAAGGGTATTCCCAATGGTAGTGCGATTGTTACGGTCAGGATTCCGACCGTCAGCACGGGCAACCCCACCATCGCCAGCTTGTGTGCGGGTAGTACTTTCACGTTGCCATTCCAGCAATCGGGCGATTTCGTTCAGGGAAACAAATTTAATGTTCAGATTTCGCTGACCGAGCAGGACGCCGGGTTCCGCTCTATCCCGACCGTCACGACTGGCAGCGATGCCGTAGCTACTATTCCTGACAGCGCGGCGGGCGGCAACTACTTCGTGCGCGTAGTGGGCGAAAGCCCACAGTTTGTCATCAAAGGCAGTACTAGTCCCGTTCAGGTAACGGTGAAGCCCAAGCCCACCGCCACGCTGACGGGTGCGACCACGATCCTTATCGGCGAAACGACAGCGGTCAACGTCGCCTTTACAGGTAGCAGCCCCTGGACCTTCAATTTCAATAACGGTAGTCGCGATTCGCTCATCAC
>NZ_JBGSXF010000725.1:0-9883 GCF_041751555.1 Persicitalea sp.
AGAAAATGAATGGCTCAAAGACCTAAACGAAGATGGCTCGCACGACTGGCGCGACCTGGCCGTGGAAAAAGACGAAGTTTGGCGGCTGGAAGACACCGATAAGGATGGCTTCGCCGACGTTTCAACGCGCATTCTGAGCGATTTTTTTGAAGAAATTTCCGACGTAGCCGGGGCGCTACTGGTGCGGGCCAAGGACGTGTTCGTGGGCATCGCGCCCGATATGTGGCGATTGACCGACACCAACGGCGACGGCGTTTTGGATCAGAAAACTTCGATCGCCCACGGATTCGGCGTCCACATTGGCTTTGGCGGCCATGGTATGTCGGGAGCGGTGGAAGGACCAGACGGGCGCATCTACTGGGGTATTGGCGACATTGGGGCCAATCTGACCGATATCAACGGTAAGAAATACAGCTATCCTAACGAAGGCGTAATCGTTCGTGCTAACCCGGACGGAAGTGATTTCGAGGTATTTGCCTCGGGTCTTCGCAATACCCACGAGTTCGTGTTCGACGAGTACGGCAACCTAATCAGCTCCGACAACGACGGCGACCATCCCGGCGAGAGCGAGCGGCTGGTCTATATCGTAGATGGCTCCGACGCGGGCTGGCGCTCGAACTGGCAGTACGGCAAGTACACCGATCCTAAGAACAACGACTACAAAGTTTGGATGGATGAGGAGATGTTCAAGCCGCGGCAAGAAGGACAGGCGGCCTACTTCATTCCGCCGATTCAGAACTTTCACAACGGTCCCACGGGCATGGTTTATAACCCCGGCACAGCGCTGGGTTCGGTCTGGAAGAACAAGTTTTTCTTGGTAGAATTTCGGGGCAATCCCGCCAATTCGCCGATCTGGTCCTTTGGTCTGAAACCTTCGGGGGCGTCCTTCGTGCTGGACGGCGAGCAGAAAGTACTCAGTGGCATCCTGCCGACAGGCATCCGCTTCGGTCCCGACGGTGCGTTGTACGTGGCCGACTGGCTCAACGGCTGGGACACCAAAAACACCGGGCGCGTCTGGCGGCTCGACGTGACGGGCGACAAAGACGACATGCGGGTTCTGCGCCAGGAAACGCTGCGGCTTATGCAGCTCGACTACGCCGCCCAAAACGATAACGCCCTGCTGGGCTATCTTTCCAATCCTGACGTACGCATTCGCCAGAAAGCCCAGCTCGAACTTGCCAAACGCGGCGCGAAAGGCGTGGCGGTTTTTGAAAAAGCTTTGGCCCAAAAAGATAACCAACTAGCCCGTATTCACGCGGTGTGGGGACTGGGACAATTGGCGCGGGAGAAAGAAAGCTATGGTATCCCCCTGCTGGACTATGTAAAAGATGCTGACGACGAAATTGTGGCGCAGACCGCCAAAGTACTAGGTGACGCCGCCATCAAGGCAGTTGGGCCATTGCTCGTGCCGATGTTATCAAGTACCAATCCGCGCGTGCAGTTTTTCGGGGCGCAAGCCTTGGGCCGCGTGGATCACAAGGCGGCGGTACCCGCTTTGCTGAAAATGATTTCGACTAATAATGACAAAGACCTCTACCTGCGCCATGCGGCGGTGCTGGCCCTCACGCGGCTTGGACAACGCGAGCCCATTATCGCGCTGGCCGACAGTCCCGATAAGTCGCTGCGGCTCGCGGCGGTACTGGTACTTCGCCGCTGGAGCGACGAGAATGTCCGCCGATTCCTCAACGATAAGGACGAGTACATCGTGGCCGAAGCCGCGCGTGCTATTAATGACGATCTGTCAATTCCCGGCGCATTGCCCGATCTAGCCGCGACTTTGAACAACCCGCGCTTCAAGTCCGAGCCACTGTTGCGCCGGGCTATCAATGCCAACCTGCGCGTGGGCGGCGAGGCGCAACTACAGGCCCTGCTGGATTTTGCCAAAAGAAAAGACGTAGACAACGAACTCCGCACCGAAGCCCTCGCGGCCTTGGGTACCTGGGCCAGCCCTTCCGTACTCGACCGTGTGGACGGTCGCTACCGGGGCGTCGTCAAGCGCGACGCCGTGGCTGCGCGAGCCAAGGTAGAACCGAGCCTTGCTACTTTATTACAGGACACTCAGCCGGAAATCCTGGTCGCTACCGCCGACATGATGGGTAATCTGGGCGTGACGGCCTATAATCCCAAGCTAGTGGAGGTTTTGCAAAAAAGCCAGTCACCCGATGTTCGGGCCGCGATGCTTTCGGCCCTGAGTACTTTGAAGTACAACAACATGGAATCTGTCCTGAAGCAGGGCATGAACGATGCCGATGAAAATGTCCGAGCGCGGGCATTGAGTTTGTTGGATGGTTCGGCCTTGTCCGCCGCCGCTTTGGGAGAAGTGGTGAACGCGATTTTTGAAAAAGGTTCGGTCAAAGAGCAGCAGCAGATGTTGCGGACGCTGAGCACCCTATCCGCCGCAAAGACGGAGCCAATTTTGGACAAGCTCGTCACTCGCATGGAAAACAAGGAACTTTCGCCCAACATCAACCTGGAACTGGCCGAGGCAGTGGATTCTACCAAATCCGAAAGGCTGCGGTCGCGGCTTGCTTCCTCGAAGCCCAAAGGTGAAGGCGTGGCTAACTTTATGGACGCCCTCACGGGTGGCGATGCCCAACAGGGTCGCCGCTACTTCGCCACCAATTCTACCGGGCAATGCGTCCGCTGCCATGCCATTGGTGGTCGGGGTGGTGAAGTTGGCCCATCGCTGACGCACATTGGCAGTACGCTCAGCCGCGAAAAACTATTAGAAGCTCTCGTTGAACCCAGTGCGCGGCTATCGCCGGGCTTCGGGACGGTGATGCTTACCCTCAAAGACGGACAAATGGTGACGGGAATTTTGTCCGAGGAGACGCCGCAGGAATTGGTTTTGAAAACCTCGGAAGCCGAGCCGCTGAAAGTACCCGTGGCCCGCATCGCTAAGCGCGAAAACCTGCCCTCGAGCATGCCGCCGATGGGGTACATTATGTCAAAGCGGGAAATCCGGGATATGGTGGAGTTTCTGGCGGGGTTGAAGTAAAGAATGACTTAGTTATATTTGCAATCAATGCCTGAGATCAGCCGCTTTTTCGGGATTGTGATCAGAATGTTTTATAATGATCATGCGCCGCCACACTTCCACGCTGAGTGAGTATGGAGAGGAAGAAGCATTGTTTAACATTCAGACATTGGAGATTCTGGAAGGGCGCTTGTCAAAGCGTGCGAAGATGTTGGTCGTGGAGTGGGCGCTGGAACATCGTGAGGAATTGGTAAGCAATTGGAACAAAGCACGAAAACCGGAAGAACTAAACAAGATTGAACCCTTAAAATAAGCTGCACATGTTAGCACATATTCTGGACATAAAGGTACTTGATGACTACGAAATCAAGTTTGAATTTAACGATGGTGTTTGTAAAATCATCGATTTCAAACCTTTTATCAAAAACGATTCTTTGACCAAACCTCTAGCTGATATGGACTATTTCGAAAAGGTAAAATTGTACGACCGTGGCCGAGGAATTTACTGGGATAACGGCTACGATTTTTGTCCCGATTATCTGCGAGAATTAGAAACTGTTGAATAAAAAACCTCCATTCCTACCAAGCCTCCTCATGCTGAACAAATTTCCGGCCCTTTTTTTCAAAACGACCCTATCCATTGCCGCGCTAATAATCCTTTTTTCGTGTGGTAACGAAAAACCCGCCAAACTCTCCGAGCAAAGCCTGATTCCTATGCCCGTGTCCGTCACGGCTTCCGAAGGTAGTTTTGAAATAACCGAAAATACCGACATCTACGTGCCGCAGGGTTCCGGGGAAGTACAGAAAATCGGGCAGTACTTAGCGGACAAACTCAATCCTTCCACGGGCCTGGGGGTGGAAGTGAAAACTACCGCTTCTGCTCCCGCTGCGGGCAACATTTACCTGAATCTCACAGAAGCCGACACCACGCTGAGCGATGAAGGCTACGAATTGGATATCTCGGTTGACGGCGTGACCCTCACCGCTCACCAGCCCGCCGGACTGTTTCGTGGCATTCAGACGCTGCGACAAGCCCTGCCCGCCGATATTGAGAAAACGGAAAAGCAATCCGGCTCCTGGAAGATTCCAACGGGTACTATCCGCGACTCCCCGACCTACGCCTACCGCGGCGCAATGCTGGACGTAGCTCGCCACTTTTTCAGCGTGGAAGACGTGAAGCGATACATCGACCTGATTGCCGCCTACAAAATGAATGTGATGCACCTGCACCTGTCAGACGACCAGGGTTGGCGGATCGAAATCAAATCCTGGCCCAAATTGACGTCTTACGGTGGAACCACGCAAGTAGGTGGCAACGGGGGAGGGTTCTACACGCAGGAACAGTACAAGGACCTGGTGCAGTACGCGCAAGACCGCTACATTACGATAATTCCTGAAATAGACATGCCGGGCCATACCAATGCTGCCCTGGCCTCCTATCCCGAACTCAACTGTAATGAGAAAGATCCGAATCCGAAATTGTACGAAGGTATCGAAGTGGGTTTCAGTACCTTGTGTACCAGCAATGAAACTACCTACAAATTTGTGGATGATGTGGTGCGTGAACTGGCTGCGATCACGCCGGGGCCATACATCCACGTTGGTGGCGACGAGTCGCACGTTACAGCTATTGAAGATTACATTCCATTCGTGAACCGGGTGCAGGATATCGTGCAGTCGCACGGCAAGCGGATGATCGGCTGGGACGAAGTGACCAACGCCAGCCTCAAACCAACTTCGGTGGCGCAATACTGGGCCAAAGCCGAGTATGCTCAGTCGGCGGCAAAACAGGGCGCGAAAGTGATCATGTCGCCCGCCAAGTACGCTTATCTGGATATGCAGTACGACTCGACCTCGAAGTTCGGTCTGCATTGGGCGGCGTACATCGAGATGGACAGTTCCTACAACTGGGAGCCATCCACGATGGTGCCGGGCGTGACCAAAGACGACATTCTGGGGGTGGAAGCCCCGATCTGGAGCGAGACGATTGCCGACATGGATGCGTTGGAATATATGGCGTTCCCGCGTCTGCCGGGTCTGGCCGAAATCGGCTGGTCGCCGAAGTCCGTGCGGGACTGGGAAGGGTATCGTACGCGCCTAGGCAAGCATGGCAAACGAATGGAGGCGATGGGGATTGGCTATTATCCGTCGAAGCAGATTGAGTGGGTGAAGTAAGTCTTATTCCACCGCTGTTACGGCGGCCCGCACCAACCCCGGCCCAAGCAGCAGCCAATCTGGCGTCAGCCGCCTGCCGTCCAGCTTATTTACCCTCTCCACCTTCAACTCCATAAGGTAAGCGGGGACTTGCTGTTCGGCCCACAGGGCCTGGTTGACGGTCATGCGCCCCGGCTGGCCTAACGTGGTAGATTCCGGCATTTTGCGCAGACCTTCGCTGGACTCGAAGGATGTGTTGTCGACCATACTTTGCCAGAATTTTTGTCCGGCGACTACATCCGGCCCCTGCACGTAGTCGGCGTTCTCGGTATTGTGCAGCGTCAGAAAAAAGTCAATACGGTTGCCGCGCGTCAGCCAATCTACGATGGCTTTTTTCTGTGCTTGAATTTCGGGCATTTCGGCGGGTTGAACCAAATCCCAGTTGCGGTTAAGATCGTGGCCGAACTGGTTAAATCTAACGCCTCCACGCACTACGCCGTCGGGGTCGGCCATCGGGATGAGTTGGAAAACTACCTTGTCTAGCATTTTCTTGCCTTCGTCACTTTCCAGTAGGTGTTTAATTACGCCTTCCATCACCCAGGAAGTACCCGCTTCCCAGGCGTGTTGCCGCGCCATGAGCCAAACTACCTTTTTCTTTTCGGTCGGAATTTGCGCGTTGGTGATCGTCAGCAGCGGGATGGGGCGGCCCTTGGGCGTTTGGCCGATGCTGCGTGTGGTCAGGTTGGGATACGATTGGTAGTTCGAGAGTAGTTTCGTCAAACGCGCGGTGGTGTAGGGCGGCTGGTGCGCTACCCACAGCCCATTTCTTTCGGGTTTCAGTTTTAGGGTCAGTTCTACTTTCTCTTCGTTCCAGCTTACTTCGTTGTCGGTCAGGTGCCGCCAAGTGGCGTTGTCATAGCTAACGACGGGGCGCGTTTGGGCCGTGATGGCGTGGCTGCCGGGCTTGTAGTTGTACTCGCCGACGAGGTCGGTAAGGTCGATGGTCAAAGCTTTGCCTTTGGCGTTTTCTACTTTGAAATAGTACCAACTGGACTGGCGATTGCGGTTTTGGGAATCGGACTCGCCAGCGACGGCGCAGCGGTAGTGCGTGGGGCTGACTTTTTCCAGGGTGCCTAGTCTGCCGCCTTCGAAATCGGTTTTGATTTTGATTTGGGCAGCTAATTGGAAAGGGAGGAGAAGAACCAAACCCAAAAGGATTCTTTGCATAGGTGTCTTGCTTTTAAAGTGTGACAAAAACGGGCTGGAGTCAGATGCGGCCCGTGCCGCCCGGCCGTACCACATTACTTCGCGGGACTGAGTGTCAGCGTTCGGTCGGCAACGGTTTTGATTTTTTCTTTATTGAAATAAACCGGAAAGTACTCGTTTTTGGTCCAGCGTTGGAAGAGGTCGCCGTAGTGCGGGTCATCGGGGTCGCCAGATTGGCCAGGGCTGTTTATTCCCAGCGTTTTGTCCCAATTCTCGGTATCGACCAGAATGCGGAACGACGCGCCGTAGCGCTGGAGAAGGCTGTTTCCCGTACTATTAACGGTTTCGCCGGAGCCACCGCGCGGTACGGGGCCAAAATTGATTTTCTTCCTCATTTCCGTACTCGCGAGTGGACTGAGCGGGTGCTCAATCGTAACGTGCTTGTTGGCGGCTTGGCCGTATTGCCAGCGGCTGGGGTCTTTGCCCAGTCGTTGGGTCAGCGCGGTGATGGCTTTTTGGAAAGAGACGCGCAGGATTTCGTCGCGCTTTTGTACGGGCATTGTGCCGAACTCTGCCGGGGGGGTGATGAGATAGTCCAGTAAGAGTTTGGTCGAAAGTCGCCGCAGGTGCGGGCGGGCCGCTTCGGGAACCATAATTTGGTGAATGGCTTCGCTCAACTGACTCTCCCATTCGGCGTAGACCGATGCCGCCACGTGTTCAGGTGTTAGCTGAAAGTCCCAATTTGACAGCTGCTCCACAAATTTCTTCTCGGCGGCATCGGCCAAATCCAGTCGCGCCAGCATCGGTACCAGCGTCCGGGCCGGGATGGAAAGGTAGTCGGTTTGGAGTTGGACAAAGTCAAAGAGATTGAACCGTTTCCCTGACCCCAACACCTCTTCGATGCGCTGGGCGCGGTAGGGCGACGACCATTCCCAGCCGATGGCATTGCGCTGGGGGAAATCGGGTGAGGTGAGGTTGTTGTTGGCTGTGGCGATAAAGCCTTCCGCCGGGTCGCTGCTGTGCGGCAATTCTTTGATAGGCAAAAAGCCCGACCACTCGAAGCGCCCATCGCCCGGCACGGGTACCAGTCCCGACCAGTTGGGCCGAATCGGGGCCAAACCCACGCCCTGCCAGCCAATGTGGCCGGCGCGGTCGGCCCAGACCATATTTTCGCCCGGCAGGCGGCTGTACGAACAAGCCTCGCGGAACTCATCCCAGTTTTTGGCCTGGTTCATCCGCAGACTGGCCAGGTAGGGCGAGGAGCCTACTTCGAGCCACCCGGTCCGCACGGCGTAGGCTTTATGGTTGGCTTTATCCTCAAAAACAACCGGGCCGTGGCGCGTAAATTTCAACTCGACGGACTGCGGTGAAGTACCATTGACGGCCACGGAATCGGTCAGGATATTCATGGTCACCCATTTGCCCTGGTAACGGTACTGGTTGGGGTTGTTGGGATTAGTTTCGTAGACGTATAAATCCTCGTTGTCAGTTGCAAAAACGGTCAGCCCCCAGGCGCCGTGGTCGTTGTGGCCAATGGAAACGCCCGGCAACGAAGGCTCCCCGGCCCCAATGACGTTCCAGCCGGGAGCATTGAGGTGAATCCAGTAGCGCAATGAGGGCGCCGCCTGAATGCGGTGCGGGTCGTTGGCCAGCATTGGAAAGCCATTTTGGGCCAAGCGTCCGTCGATGGCCCAATTGTTGGAACCTACGTATTGCCTGGCCTCCGCGTACCAGTCCTGAAAATCAAAAGTACCTTCTTCTTCCAGATTTCCGGTGCGTTTATCGGAAGCTGAAAACTTTACGGGGCTGCGGTGCGCGGTGTAAAGAGCCAGAATATCCTGAAACAGATCCTGACCCTCCACGCCCTTTTCCAGCTTTAGCTTGGGTTCAGTATCCCTCTTTCGCGTGGGGTGGAACCAGTTGAGTTCGCGGGTTTTAGCCTCGCCGATGAGTTGTACCTGCCGCCCGTAGTTAAGTTCATCTACCACGTTGCCGACTAATCCCTGATGGCGGCTCACAACTACCTCGGGTGTCCAGTAGTCGGGAAGGGTTTTGAGCAATTTGAATTCAAAGGGTAGATTCGTGGAATCGGCCCTCATTTCGGCTACGCGGGCGTTGATGCCCGCCACGAAAGCGGTGATAATCGCTTTACCGCGCGGGTGGTAGTGCGCGTACTCGCGCTCCATGTCGCCCCGATAGCGAAAGAGCCGCGTGCCGATGTCACGATTAACCTCCGAAGATCCAAGTAGTTCGGCGACGGTACCCGTAGCCTGCCGCCGCCACATTTCCAGTTGAAAAGGTCGATCGGAAGCCGCGACGTAGCCCTGCGCGAGGAAAAGGTCGTGTTCGTTCTGAGCGTAGATGTGTGAGATACCCCACTGGTCGCGGATTACTTCGACACTCTCCTGCAAGCCGTTGACTTTAAGGTTTTGGGCAAAGGAATTTTGTACAAAAAAAGACAGAAGAAGGAGAAAGGCGAGTCGCAGCATGAAGATTTCTTTTTGGAGAAAGTCAAACCAAGACTCTGTTTTACTTACTTAGTGAACAACCCTTGCGCCTTTGCCGCTCCGGCGTACCGGCCTCGCGGTTCAAATCAACCCCTCCCGCACCGCCTCCGCTTTCAACAGGTCTTTATCGATCGGCACCACGCCTACTTGTTCGCAGACCAGTCCGCCACCCAAATTGGACAGGCTAGCGATGGTGCGCGGCGGCAGCCCGAGGGCTACGCAGCAAGCCGCGATGCTGATGACCGTGTCGCCCGCGCCGGATACGTCGGCGATCTCCCGCACGTGCGCGGGAAGGTGGTGGGTTTCGCTCTGGTAATCGATATAGACGCCGTGTTCCGAAAGGGTAACCAAAGCGCCCGCCGCGCCGAGGGTTTCGGTGAGTTGCTGCACGACGGATTGCAAAGCGGCGGCGTCCCTTACTTCGAAATCTACCTTCAAACCTTCCCGTAGTTCTTTTAGGTTGGGTTTGAAAAGGGTCGTGTTCTTGTAAGCCAAGAAGTTACGTCTCTTCGGATCGACGACCGTCGGTATCTGATACTCATTGGCAAAATCGGTGATTTCAGCAATGACTTCAGGGCTGAGGACGCCCTTGTCGTAATCTTCAAAGATTACTACCTGACAGCCAAGTATTAGTTCTTTGGCTTTGAAAACCAACTGCTCACGTTCCGCATCCGAAATGTTAGCGTCGGTTTCGGTATCAATCCTGACGATCTGCTGCGAACCCGCAATGATGCGTTCTTTGATGGTAGTAATACGAGCATCGCTGCGAATCAAGCCTTCGCAACTTAGGTTGCGCGCTTCGAGTTGCCGTTCCAAAATATCGCCGGGCCCATCACTACCGACTACCGAGCAAACAATGGCCTCCGCCCCGAGGGCCTGGACGTTCAACAATACATTGCCCGCCCCACCCAGGCGGTACTCGCGCCGCCCGACGTGTACGACGGGAACTGGCGCTTCGGGAGAAATGCGCTCTACTTTTCCCCATACGTAGGAATCGAGCATGACATCACCCACGACAAGAATGCGTAGTTTGGTGAAG
>NZ_JBGSXF010000726.1:0-13695 GCF_041751555.1 Persicitalea sp.
CCCTTTTTTAAAAATGTCTAGTAGTGTGGCTTTGTTGCATGGCTACGTAGGTACTTGTTTCACAGCTTTGGGCATCCCTAATTTTGTGAGTCGGTTTAGGCAGCTTGCCTTCACGCGAGCTTCAGCTTGTTGATTTGCCAGCAAGCGAGTTGACAACCGCTCGCCGAAAGTCGTCTTCCAGCGGAACATGCCCGTTTCCGCTTTACTGCGACGGTGGTAACCAATCTGGCGTTTCCATTCGGCTAAACCCACGCAATCAATCTGTCTAATCGCCTCATTGCGAGGATGTATCAAATCATTCCCTGCTTCGTCTGTCCAGATTACCGCGTTGCAACGGGGCGGTATCACCGGCTCAATCCGACGCGTTTCCAACTCTTCATAGACCTTCACCTGGTCATAAGCACCATCGCCACTCGACCGGGCAATGGGATAGGTAATGTTGGCCACTAAGGGCTTGACCATGTCGGCATCGCTGATGGCGTTGGTTGTCAATTCGACGGCATGAAGCTCGCTGGTGGCCTCATCCACTGCCAGATGCAATTTGCGCCAGGTGCGTCGCTTATCGGCCCCGTGTTTTTTCACTTTCCATTCTCCCTCGCCGTAGACCTTTAACCCCGTGCTATCGAGGACAATATAAATCCGTTCGCTGGGTATGTCGCGAGGGGGTGTTGGTGGGATAAACGCGTTGATTCGAGCTTGCCGGCGACATAGTTGCGTATAGGAAGGCACTTGTAATTCCATCTTCATCACGTCTAAGAGGCTCTGAATCAGACCCTGTGTTTGCCGAAAAGCCACGGGCCGCTCGTGCGGTCGAAATACCGCTTTGAGGGCTAATGCCGCCTGAATGCACTGCTCTGAATAGTGAAACAGGCCCCCAGCGACACGTGGCCCCTCGAAGTACCAATGGTCGAGGGTATTTTGATCGAGCCAAAGGGTAGTAAACCCCCTATTAATCAGAGATTTATTATACTCTGGCCAATTGGTAAGTCGGTACTTTGCCTTAATAGTTGGCGGTTCTTTCTGCGCTTTTGGCGGTTGATTGTCAGCTTGGGTAAAAAAGTGTATTTTTGGCATAGCACCGGGCCGTCAGGCGGCAGCTTTGTAGGTTTGGCGATCTCAAAGTTCGCCATTCCGGTGCTTTTTCATTCATAAGGGTAAGGGGTAAGTTCCAACAGGTGCCATGCAACAAAGCCTCGTAAACTGCATTTTGTAGCCCTGAAATGGCCCAATACACCAGCGCAGGGTGAAGCCCTGCGAATAAAATGAAGCTACATTTCTTAGCCCTGGAAGGGCGTAATTCTGCTAGGCTTTTAGTTTTTATCTTGTACTTTTAATTCTTAATTGAGCAGCAGTTCCGGGCAGGACGAGCAGTGAATTCCACACCTTCAGCAACACCTGCCTGCTAGCACAAAAACGAATCGCCATAAAAAATAAAACGACAGAAGAAATGCAGTTTGGATAACTGGCACTTCGTCTCGCATTGGCAAAGCAATGGCTTTTGAATGGGCAAGATCAGGATACAAGGCCGTGGTTTCTTCCAGGCGTAAAGAACTTTTGGATTCTGATACTTTAACAATTTTTGTGGTTAAGTTCAATCAGGCAAGAAACCCCGACGTTCACAAACTCATATCGAGTACCATGCGCCCGGCTATTTTCCCATCTGCCAAATCAGACATTACCCGATCGACGTTGTCCAGGCTTTCGGTGTGAAAATGGGTCTTGACCTTCCCCTGGGCCGCAAAGGACAAACTCTCGGTCAGGTCGAGTCTTGTGCCGACGATTGACCCGCGCACCGTCTTTCCATTCAACACCACGTCGAATATATTCAGGTCGAAATCCCCGGCGGGTAGTCCGACCATGACCATCGTTCCGTGGCGGCGCAGCATCCCGAGTCCCTGCTCGAAGGCCGGCCGGGAAGGGGCCGTCACCAGCACGCCCTGTGCGCCGCCGATTTGTTTTTCAATGGCGCTGACCGGATCCTCTTTGCTCGCGTTGACCACCAGATCGGCACCTACCGTAAGGGCCAGCTCTAACTTGTCGTCCTGAATGTCCACCGCCGCTACGCGCATGCCCATTGCCTTGGCGTATTGCACGGCCAAGTGTCCCAAGCCACCTATTCCCGACACGACTACCCATTCGCCCGGACGGGTTTCCGTTTCCTTCAGACCCTTGTACACCGTCAACCCGGCGCACAGAATGGGGGCGGCTTCCAGGAACGAAATTGCATCGGGAATGTGGCCTACGTAGTTGGGGTCGGCCAGCACGTACTCGGCAAAACTACCCTGCACCGAGTAGCCGGTATTCTGCTGTTTCAAACAGAGCGTTTCCCGTCCCGCTAAGCAATACTCGCAATGGCCGCAAGCGGTGTACAGCCACGGTACGCCGACGCGGTCGCCTTCCTTCACCTGGGTCACGCCCTCGCCCACGGCTACCACGGTGCCCACCCCTTCGTGTCCTGGAATCAGGGGTAACGTGGGCAGGACGGGCCAATCTCCGCAGATCGCGTGAAGGTCGGTGTGACACACGCCGCAAGCGGCCACATTGACCAGGATACGTCCCGGCACTACGGCGGGCACGGGCATTTCTTCAATCATAAGCGGACGACCAAAATGCCGGAGTACCGCTGCTTTCATCGTTTTTTTCATCAGGTAGTGTAGTTGGATTGACGTGGTTGAGGCAGATAGATCAGAAACTAAAACTGTCCAAAGACCTCTTTGCCAAAAGTACCGCGCTCAGTCTGCGAAAGAGGTGGCTCTAATCATAGCCAGACCTGATTTTCATCAAGTGCGTATCGGCTTAGTTGTGGGAACTTTGCAGACATTAATTGCACCAACCCTACTCATTATTTCTCTTGAAAACCATCGTCGTTGCCACAGACCTCACGGCCAATTCCAACAAAGCGGCCCACTTTGCCGCCCAACTCGCCCGCGACCAGGGGGCGAAACTGATTCTGGTCAATATCTTTCGATACTGGCCCTCCAACCCCGCCGAGGTAGTTGGTGACTACCCACTTAGCCGCGAGGAAATGCACGATAATCATCAGCGCGAGTTGGATAGTCTCGCTGCGCTGCTCACGAAGAAATACGGTACGGGCCTCGGTATCGAATCGCAAACCGAAGAGGGGTACGTCATCCCTACGATTCAGGGAGTTGTAAATGATAAGAAGGCCGATTTGCTGGTCATGTCTCCCATTGGATCAGCGCCACAAGGCGCTCAGATCATGGGCAGCGTCGCCACGGAAATGGTCACGCAAACGACTGTGCCGCTGCTGATTGTCCCGCCCTCGCAACAATACAGCCCCTTCAAGAATGCGGTGCTGGGCGTTGACTTGGACAACCCGCCGGATGCCCTGGTGTTCGACAACGTGCTAAGGTTCGCCGAGCGGTTGGGCTGCGTGGTCAACGTCATTTCCGTTCATAACCAGCCGGAAGATCCGGCCATTAAAAAAAGGGCCGAACACATCCGGCATTTGCTGGCTTCGGTCCCCCACACCTTCACGCTAAAGAAAGGCAAGGAGATATACGAAACCCTTATGGACTTCTCAGTAAGTACCAAAGCTGACCTGATGATCATGATGCCGCAGAAACACGGCTGGTTTTGGAGTGTATTCAATCAGGGCGAAACCGAGCGGATGGCTCGTCTGACGGACATTCCGCTTTTGGTTCTTGCCCCGGGGGAGTGAGCAGCCTTCGTTTTCCCGTAAATCGGCTAATTTCTCACAGGAAAATTCCCATGCTGGTTATTTCAAAATCCGAGTCCTCAGATTACCAATCCTAATTTTACTCATTTAATTTATAAGGCATGAATATCAGGGATTTACATACCAATCCAAAGAGCGTTTCTTTGGTTAAACTCTTCAAGAGCGACGAAACCACTGCGAACGCCGTGCAGATCTTGCGCGGAGAAACGCTGCAAAAACATTTTTCTAATGTTCCCGCCTTGCTTCTGTGCGTGGAGGGCGAAGCGATTTTTGAAGATGAAAACGGGGTGTCCGCTTCCCTCAAGCCCGGCGATTACGTTGACATTGTGCCTATGGTGAAACATTGGGTGAAAGGGGTAGAAACCAGCCAACTGATCTTGATTAAATTAATAATAAACCGCCGCCAAATAGGGCACTTATTCCCAGAAAATCCAGGAGAAAAATAAAAATATTTTGTGTAGGTTTTGGTTTCATTATTCTGACTTTCCAAGTTGAAGAATTATTGCAAGGGTTTAATTTTAAACGCGCAAAAAACTCCCAACCGGACGCCTAAGCGATACCGGGTCAGGATATGTATCTAAATACCCAACTCTCAGAATGAACTGTATCGGTTGGCTGATGCCCATAAATCCGACCATCATTTGCCTTGTCGAGGGTTCTTCCAGTATCTGAGTCATTGGGTGTATGGCGATGTACTTTTCCCTGACACTCAGGAACAACCGCTCCATTCGTTTGCCCGTTTCAAGCAACGAACCGACGGAATCATCCTTACTGGTAATCAATATCCACCCGGCCGACTGTGCGACCTGTTGGATAACTTTGTCGATACTCTGCTCCCGGAATGCCTTTTTCATCACATCCGCTTTTCCGTAGAAATTTCTTAAAAACCAGCCCGGAATTCCGTCAATTTCCATACTGGACGTCGTGAGTCCATCCCGGTATTTTTCCGCATCCTGGCTTGAAAAACGAATCCATTCCGATAGTTCTTTTTGGGCGGTATCCCGGTAAGATTGTATTCGGTTGGCCTCAATGGTTTGTTCGTTCAACCACGGGGATTGCATGGCGGTATTGGGGATAAAATGCACATATTCCGAGTCATCGCCGATCAGGGATTTGACATCTTCTTTTTTCAAAACCTCAGCCCTGTAATCCGACCGCACGGTTCGGCGCTGCCTTATTTTTTCAACGTCATAGATCCGGGGAAGGGCTTTTACCAGCTTGACTTCCACTACGTTTTCTGCTTCGTTGCCGGTAGCCAGTAAAACGAAATCACAATCGTAACCCAGGTTCCCGGCGGCACACTCCAGATTTTGCAAAAAGGCCCCAATGGATAAAATTGTCTCCCGTTGCGTGGGGTCCACGCCGGGAAGCCATTTGGTGCTGTCGTTGCCGATTATCCAGTGGTAAGGTTCCACATAGTTTACAAACCAAGGCTGAGTATTGTGTCCGCTTGGTGCCAGCGAAGCCAGGTATAATATCGCCCTTTCATCGGGGCTCAACGGCGTTCTGCCCGGCTCGTCGGTACTATCCGACCGGATGTAGTTTTCCGTGTCACTCAGGGAGTAGCCCGCAATCCCGGCCACCGCAGTGGTGCCTGCTGCCAGGGCAATGAATTTTCTTCGATCTATCCGTACTTTTTCCATGTTTCAGCGGTAGCAATGGGGTTGGTCGTAATCCAGGTCTCTTAAAGTGAAACGCGCGTAAGGTTTCTCTATCCCGTCGATCAGCCAGGCAGCCCTGCATCGAAAGGGTATCCTGATCCCGTTGATTTCGCGGTAATCAGAAAATTGCCCGATCCAGGTCTGCATCTGTGTTTCATCGCTATATCGTTGCGCCTGAACCCGGGTGATTTCGCCCTTCTCGTTGAAATGCATCTGGCACGAAACCGTCAGGCCGTGGTCGGTCAGGGTGAGCGTGGCCGAATCATGGTCGATGGGGAACCAGACAGCCTGACCGACGGGTAGCAAGCTGGTCGGAAACCAAACGGCTTCGGCAAGCCAGCGCAATAGTTCGCCCTGATCGAAACTGGGACCCGACCCTCGTTGAATGGGTAATACACTCAACAGCCGAACGGTCAGACTACCCCGCCCGGCCACATACTGGTCGCATGCACTGAACCAGGTGGTTGTGCCGATCCAGATGTAGGCTGGCCTGTCGGCCAGAAAATATTCTTCGCCGGTAATTGCTACCCAGTCCTTTTCCAGATTGGTTTTGAACTGCCCGTCGTGCCGAAGCCGGACGGGTCGCAGGTAAGGTTGGCCGGGTTTCAGCACGTGTCGGAAATACCGCTGTACCGGCCCAGGCAGATCGGCTAACTGGGCCGGGTCGTAGGTTTTGACCGGGCTGTTTTCTGCTTTGGAAAACAAGTCCTTCACCTCCCGGCGTAGCTGACGGCTTGCGAGAAACCGCCCGCCCAGCCACGCGGCAACGGGAAGGGCTACGGCTGACAGAATCAGCAAACTGGTGTTGCGTTTCATAACCGGGCTTAATTTGAAGATGTAAATACCAGCCACCGAATTGTTCCGGGGCTGGTATTTCAGACTGGTTTAGCCAATCATTGCATTAGCTCACTTTCCCCCTTTCTTGCCTTTTTTGGGCAATTTGGGTGGAATAATCCCGGTCTCATTCTTCTCGTAATTCGGGACTTTGGCCGCCCCGCGCACCTTGGGTGCTTTGGTGGCTACTTTTTTGATGTTTTTGTTCTTCTTTTCCTCGTGTGCCATGATAATTGGGTTTTAAAGATGTATTCTGTTCAATCGGTCTAATTCTTACTCCGTAGTCACGCCACCACGGTGGCATCGGCAGGGAACCGTTGCTGCTCCAGGTAGGTCAGGTTATTGAGCGTGGTGCGCGCGATCTGCTCCATCGCTTCTCGGGTAAAAAAGCCCTGATGCGACGTAACCAGCACATTGGGGGAGTGCGTCAAGGCATTCAGATCGTCATCGGGCATTGGTTTATCCGACCAGTCGCTGAAAAAGAACTCATCTTCCAGTTCATACACGTCCATACCCAGCGCCCCCAACTGACCGCTCTGTAGGGCGGTTAGAACGGCAGGCGTATCCAGTAAGCCCCCCCGACTGGTATTGATCAGGTACGCGCCGGGTTTCATCCGGGCGAGGGCGGCAGCATCCATCAAATGGTGCGTCTCGGGCGTAAGCGGACAGTGCAGTGATATGACGTCAGCTTTCGAGAGCAACTCGTTCAGCGGCAGATACTCTACGCCGAGCTGTTGAAAAACCGCCGATCGCACCTTGTCGTAGGCCAGCACATGGCAACCAAAGCCGAGCATGATGCGGGCGAAGGCCTGACCGATTTTTCCGGTACCGATGATCCCAATCCGCTTACCCCAGAGATCGAATCCCATCAAACCGTCGAGCGTAAAGTTGTTTTGGTTGGTTCGTTGGTAAGCCAGATGGGTCTTCCGGTTTAGGGTCAACAGCAACGCCAACGCGTGTTCGGCCACGGAATGGGGCGAGTAGGTGGGTACGCGCAAAATATGGATCCCCAACTCCTGGGCCGCTACGATATCGACCTGATTATAACCCGTGCAGCGTAGCGCCACGAGCCGGATTTTTCGGTCGGCCAGTACCTGTAAGGTGGGCCGCATGAGGTGATCGTTCACGAAAACGCATATCGCCTGGTGCCCGGCGGCCAAATGAACGGTTTCTGGCGTGAGCGCCTGGGGCAGAAACGTGAGCTGATGCCGATGGTTGCTATTGGCGGCTTCTAGGAAAGGTTGTTCGTAAGGCTGACAGCTGAAGAAAGCGATTTTCATGAATGAGTCTGGCTAAGTGAACCGATGCAGAATGATTCAAAGGTGAACAACTTGTCCATGCGCTGTTATGATAGCGGTCACCCCCAAGCATGACTATTACCTGTGGACTTATTTACGCCCTTTCAAAACTCGATGGCAAACTTCAAAAGGGAGATGTGAAGGCCATTCGCGAAATTCTGGACAAAGAACCGTACGGCGACCTGACTGTCTGCGGCCTTTTCCTGCGGGATTACCGACGTAGCGGTGGGTAGCAAGTGCTATCCACAGCCTTCTGTATGTTCAAATCCTGAATTTGTTTCTCTTTTGTTAACACTCCTTCTACTGACTTTTCCAAACCCCTGAGATCCTTAAACTATGAAAAAGCTGTTTGGTCTGAGTGCGCTGGCATTGCTGATGTTAGGTACCTGCTTTGGACAAGGCAGGCTGGTTCAGTCCGCTCAGGAGGCCGCAAATGTTCAGTCCAAAAGTAAGGGCCCCACCGAAACGGTGGTTTTCGAGAATGACCAGAACGGCTACCAGTGTTACCGCATCCCAGCCATTGTAAAAGCCCCAAATGGCGACCTGCTGGCCTTTGCCGAAGCGCGACGTGACGACTGCGGCGACTTTGGAGATGTGGATTTGGTATTGAAACGCAGCCGTGACAACGGCCGAACTTGGGGCGAGATGCAACTAGTCGTGGATTTCGGAAGCAATCAGGCGGGCAACCCCGCTCCGGTATTCGATCTGACCGACCCGGCCTTTTCGAAAGGCCGACTGTTCTTGTTTTACAACACGGGTACGGCCTCCGAGAGCGACAATCGCAAGGGAAAGGCAGTGCGAGAAGTTTGGTATAAAACCAGCACCGACCACGGCAAAAGTTGGAGCGAGCCCGTGAACATCACGCACCAAACCTCGCGGCCCAATGCTCCGGCGACTAATCCGGCTTACACTTTTAAAGAAGACTGGCGCTCTTACGCCAACACGCCCGGCCACGCGCTGCAAATCCAAAACGGCAAGTACAAGGGTCGGCTCTTCGTGGCGGCCAATCATTCCGCCGGGCCGCCGCAGGAGCAATTTCGCGATTACCGCGCCCACGCCTTCTACTCCGATGACCACGGCAAAACTTTTAA
Source organism: Persicitalea sp. (assembly GCF_041751555.1). Lineage (NCBI taxonomy): Bacteria > Pseudomonadati > Bacteroidota > Cytophagia > Cytophagales > Spirosomataceae > Persicitalea > Persicitalea sp. The sequence continues at coordinate 8,585 of NZ_JBGSXF010000726.1, forward strand.
GCTAAGCCCAAACATAGACTACCCCGGTAGCAACGAGGCCACCGCCGCTGAAACTTCGGACGGTAGTTTGCTCTTCAACTGCCGCAACCAGTCGGGCGACGCCAAGTACCGGATTCAGGCGTTCAGCCGCGATGCGGGTGCGAGTTGGACGGAAGAGAAAGTCATGAAAGACCTGTCCGACCCGGTTTGTGAAGGTAGTTTGATTAGCTACAAACCCAAAAGGGGCAAGCCCGTGTTACTTTTTTCTAACCTCGATAGCCAGGACAAACGCGAGAATCTCACGATTCGTCGCAGCACCGACGATGGCAGAAGTTGGTCGCCGGGCAAGGTAGTTTATGCTGGCCCGGCGGCCTATTCCGATTTGGTAATTCAAAAGAACGGCGATATCGGAGTTTTGTACGAAAAGGACGGCTACAAACGTATTGTCTATGCGCAGTTTGATTATGTATGGGTGAATGAATGATGAGTATCTGAGCACCTAAGAAAAAACTGACGATTGACTTTGCTCACTTCACAAACCAGAAAAACTTAGGTACTTTGGAGCTCAGGTACTTAAAAAACGATGCGGTATCTCGGGATTTGGCTACTCTTGCTGGCTCATTTTAGTGCAAAGGCGCAAACGCCCTACGGCAACGAGTGGCTCAATCCTTCGCAGACCTACCTGCGCATTGGCACTACCCAAAACGGCTGGTACCGCCTGAATGCCGCCGACCTGCGAAAGCAGGGACTGGATTTATCTAAAATTCCCGCCCAATCGTTGCAGCTTTTCCGGCGCGGGCAGGAAGTCGCCATCCAGGTACAGGGCGAAGAAGACGGGAGGCTGGATTCGCTGGATTACGTGGAATTCTACGGTCAGCGCAATGATGGTTGGCTCGATACGCTGCTCTACGTATCGCCCGAGCTCATGCCTCATCCGCATTACAGCCTGTATTCCGACACGGCTACCTACTTCCTGACGTGGCGCACCGACGGGGAACCCGGCCGGCGGATCGCCCAGGTCTCCTCTAATTCTGTTTCCGCTGCAACTACCCACCATCAGGAAACTATCCTGCAAGTTCAGGCCAACGAGTATGCCGCCGGAGCGATTTAGCCGCCGGGCGCTGGGCCCGACGACGGTTACCTCCAAACCTTTGGCGACACGGGCGAGGGCTGGACGGGCGGGCTACACCGCACCAGCCAATGGGCGGGCGGATTGGGTCTCCAAACGGAAAAACCATTGCTCGATTCCTTCGCCACGGCGGCGGTGGAGATGCTCTTTGTGGGTCGCTACGTAGGCCAGCACAGGGTAGAAGTCTGGATCGGCAATCCGTTGCAGCAGAGCAGAAAACTGGGCGAAGTGCAGTGGGACAACTACGACACGCAACCATTCAAGGCCAACCTGCTGCCCGAAGACCTCGATAGCCTCGGCAGAATCAACGTCACCTTCGTACCTAGAGGTACGAACGAGCGCGTTTCGGTTTCATATCTCAGATGGACATACCCGCAGCGACTGGCCGCCGCCAGTTCCGCTGACCAGAAAACACTATTTCCCAACGGAGCAACCGCCCTTCGCTTAGACTCCGCCCGCAATGCCCGATTTTTCGATGTGTCGGTACCCGGTGCGCCCCGGCAACTACCTGCCTCAAATAAGGAAGAGCAAGTGACGGTTACGCCATCGGGTAGTTCCTCAATTTTGGTGGTCAGGAAACCGCTCTCCGTTACCAGTCTTCATCCGGTAAAATTCAGAAAGATTGACTCGGTCGGTACCAACTACCTCATTATTACACATCCGCTCGTGCGGAAGCCCGTGAACGGTAGCGACGACCCGGTGGCTGACTACGCCGCCTACCGGGCTTCTGCGGCGGGAGGTAGTTTCAAGCCATTGGTCATAAATGCCGCCGAAGTATTTGACCAGTTCAACTACGGCGAACCCGGCCCCGCAGGAATGCGGAGGCTGATGCGCTGGCTGCACGACCGCGCGAAGCTCCAATACGTGTTGCTGCTCGGGCAATCGCGCTCGCCGCAGGCCGCGCGTAAGAAACCCACCGCCCGCTCGGAAGACATGGTTCCCAGCGCGGGCTGGCCCGATTCGGATATGGCCCTCGGCGTGGGCCTCGACCCCGCCGACCCATACACGCCGCTGGTACCAATCGGCCGGGTGAACGCCTACACTTCGCAAAACGTGTGGGATTATTTGCAAAAAGTAAAACAGCATGAGGCCGTCCCGGCCGCCGCGCCCTGGCGCAAGAACGTGCTGCACCTCAGCGGCGGACGCTCGGGCAATGAACTGATTTTGTTCCGATATTTTACTGATTCTTACGCCAGCAAGATCAAAGGTTCGTTCGCGGCTCCTGATTTACAAACTATTTCCAAAAAGACCGACGAAGAGATTGAGCGTTTTCCCATCGCGCCCATCATTAACGAAGGCGTGGCCCTGATGACGCTTTACGGGCATTCGAGCCTAAACGTGACAGACATTGAGATTGGTGAGGTGTCCAAAGACGCCCTCGGCTACCGCAATAAAGGCCACTATCCGGCGGTGATTGTGAACGGCTGCGCTCTGGGGAATTTCTATTTTGCCGGGCCACCCACCAGCACCGACTGGATTCTCACGCCCAATCGAGGCGCAGTGCTGTTCGTAGCCCACACGCACCTGGGCTTCACAGCAGCACTTCACAACTACACTTCCTCATTCTACGAAGCCCTGGCCGATCCTGCCTTCGCTAGTCGTCCCTTCGGCGATATTATGCGCGAGGGAATTCGACGTAATATGAGCCGCAATCCTACGCTTAGCGACCGCGTGACTGCCACCCAAATGGGCTTGCAGGGTGACCCGGCTCTTAAAATATTCCCCGCTACCCGGCCCGACTACGCCTGGCAAACTACCTCGGTTAGCGTGACCAATCAGGAAGGCCGGAAAATCTCGGCCTGGGACGACTCCCTGCGCGTGACAGCCCGTGTGGCCAACTACGGGCGGTTCGTACAGGGCACTTACACGCTGACGATTTCTCGCAAAAAAGCTTCGCAACTGATCGCTGAGTACACCCTCGTTCGTCGGGCCATACCTTTGCAAGATTCACTGAGTTTCACTTTTCCCAACGTCAGCCGTCAGGGCGGGGAAGAAACCTGGGAGTTCCGGCTAGACGCCGAAAACGCGATTGCCGAGGAAGATGAAACCAACAACCTTTTTTCCACCCAAATTCAAGTCACTGAGGGCGGCGCGATTCCGCTGCTGCCCGCCGACCAGTCCGTTTTTGTGGAACCCAAAATCGAATTGGTAGCCCAGATTCCGGCAGGACGCAAAACGGCGGCGGTCGTTTTCGAGTGGAGCAAGAGCGCGGACTTTGGTGCTGATATTCAGCGCGATACTGTGCGCACCGAACTCATCTTGGCAAGAAAAATTCTAACGTTGACCAATCCCCAAATCGTTTACTGGCGGGTACGTCTTGCGGGCGATTCGGCGGCTTCGGCGTCCCGCTCTTTCCGTTACGCTCCCGACGGCCCGGTCCGCGTTTCGTCGTTGCCCGAAGGCATCGTGGACGTTACAAGTACCTATCCGTCCGTGGTGGACGAAGGTACCGTTTTCCGGGCCAGCGTGTCGTTCAGGAACATCACTGACTTTCCTTTCCGGGATTCGATCAGGGTACTTTTACGGGAGTTTTATGAAAATAAGGTTTTGGAAAGTACCTTTAAAATTGCTCCGCTGGCCGCGAAGGGTAGTTATGTCTTCAATTTTATCCAAAGTACCATATCCAGGCCAGGTTTCCATCGGGCACTGATCTACTTCAACGTCGATCAACTACCCGAAGAATTTTATCCCAATAACGTCGCCGAAGTACTTTACACCGTCCGGCCCGACCGCGTGCCACCGCTGCTGGATGTGATGCTGGATGATCGCCGCCTCGCCGATGGGGAAGCCGTTTCTCCGCAACCCAAAATCCAGGTTCGGCTTTCAGATTCCAACCCTTATTTGCTCCGCATCGACACGACGGACTTGCAAGTAAGCCTTTGGAAAACCTGCGATAAATGCCCGGAAACGCTCATCCCGCTGGAAAAAGCCACTTGGTCGCCAACGCCCGTGGCCGATTTCCGCGTTGATTTCAGCTTTTCCAAGCTCACACCGGGTACTTATCGCCTGAAAGTGGAAGGCCGCGACCTCGTCGGCAACGCCGCTGCACCTTACGAAATCCGTTTTCGCGTGGCTGAAAGCAATCAAATCATATCAACCACAGCCTCGCCCAATCCGGCGGATTTTTGGGTGAAGTTCGGGCTGGAACTGGAAGGGAAAAACGCACCCATTAGTTGGCGCGTCCAGGTTTTTGATTTGAACGGAAAGACCATTGCCACACTACAACATCAGCCCAACCTGGGCCGCAACGAGATGCTTTGGCTTCCGGCGGGTGTCGCCTCGGGCGTTTATCTGTACAAGATGGCGTTGGAAGGCGAAGGCTGGCCGCTGTCGATTGCAGGAGGAAAACTTTTGCTGGTAAAGTAGAGCCGGACAGGCGCACTTTCGGACAGGCGTACCTTCGGACAGGCGCACCTGCGAACCCATGTGTTCACCTAAGCGGATTGCGAGGCCGCCGCAAATCCTAACGTGGGCGCAGCTTACAAAAACTACTGCGTGGAATGCTTGCCCTCCTACGTTTCCACGATAACGAACACCTTATTATATTCCCATCACTCCCGTGAAGCTGAGTACTTCCTACACCTTCGCCACCGGACAGGGAGGTGCGGCGGGGCCATCGACCAGGGGAATTGCGTTCAACGCGCCCGCGCCTACCGACGCCATTCTGGGAGCCTACACGCTGGCACCCTTCGACGACGCTGGCGGACATATAAACCCCAACGCGAGTTACCACTACCACGCCGTAAATGGCGGCACAACCCAAATTGCCCAAAAGGACGGTCATGCCGCCATGATCGGCTACGCGATGGATGGCTACGGGATGTACGGGCAGTTGGACGCCAATGGCAAGGAACCAACCGACCTCGACGACTGCCGGGAGCATTACGATGCGACGCGCGGCTACCACTACCACGTGGCCGCGCCGGGTTCCAACAATTTTATCAACTGCCTGAAAGGCGCTTACGCCAAGTGAGCGTGTAGCTTAATCCAGGAAAGTTATAGG
>NZ_JBGSXF010000727.1:0-8974 GCF_041751555.1 Persicitalea sp.
TGGGTTACCAGCTTTTTGTCTTTGGCCATTTTATCCATCGCCCTGGCTTCTTCCACATAATGGGTAAGCGGTTTTTGACAATAAACGGGCTTGTTCAATTCCATGGCCATCATGGAGGCCGGAGCATGGGTATGATCAGGAGTCGATACGATAACGGCATCGATTTCATTGCTCAATTCTTTGAGCATCACCCGATAATCCTTGTACGTTTTTGCGTTAGGGAACTTTGATTTTACTCCTGCCAATACCTCAGAATCGACATCACATAGAGCCACAACATCCACATTGGCGTGTGATGAAATGGACGCCAGGTCAGACTTGCCCATCCCGCCCAAACCAATATGAGCGGTTCTTAAACGTTTATCGGCGGAAAAGGCCCATGATTCAGCTGACAATAGAGTGAGCGAAGACATCGCTGCTATACTTTTTATAAAATCTCTTTTATTCATGTGGCCGTGGGTTGAGTCTTTTGATTTGAGCTATTAAATATATTGGTATTGAGCAGGATTGTTTAAGCCGCGATTTGTGGGAACACAGACCAGGGAACTGTGGTGGAACATTATGGAAACTGCAAACCCAGATTGGTCGGCAAGGAATCGAGGCTTTTTAAATTCTTATCTTTCATGTATTTAATCAGTCCTTCGGCGCCCTGTTTTTCTGCCCATTCGAAATGCATGTCCCGTTCCCCGGCATAATCAAACATCGGCACCCCAAAGCCGCAGGAAGTTTGAACCAGGTCAATCTCCGCCACAATGATCTGCCGAGTACTTGGATAAATCGTAAAGTCCTTGGCATATAAGTCCCAGTCGTCGGAATCTGGCAATACAGTGAATCCTTTGCCGTACAATCTAAGAATATTCGGCTTAGCGGTAAAAGAACAGAACATGAATGTGATCCGCCCGTTTTCGAGCGTATGCGCCGAGGTTTCATTGCCACTGCTGATTAAATCCATATAGGCTACCCGCTTATTATCCAACACCCGAAAACAGTCCAAACCCTTGGGCGAGAGATTGACTCTGCCATCACCACTGAGGGGAGCCGTTGCAACAAAGAAAATATGCTGGGCTTCGATAAATTCTTTGTGCTCGGGTTGTATGGAATTGCTGAATTTACCCATAGGGTTGATTTGCAGGAGTTGTCAATTTGGGTAGTTTGGATTATAAATAAAAACACTTCCCGCAACTATTTCATCATAAGGCATTTGTCATTCCAAACTTCGGTGAAGATGGCTTTACTGAATTTCAATCTGTTCTAGTTGGCTTATTAATTCAGGAAGAAAGTTTTCCTTAATTTCCCATACGATTCGGTAGTCTACACCAAAATAATCATGGACAATACGATTTCGGAAACCTCGAATTCTACGCCAATCAACGCAAGAGTAATTATCTCTGAACTCGACAGGTAATCGGTTGGCCGCTTCGCCGATGATTTCAAAGTTTCGAATTACTGCATCTAGTACCATTGGATTGTCCACGAATTCTTTAAAACTTAATCCTTCGGTGTAGTTGACTATTTTGGCTCCGCTCGCTAAAATATCCCCGATCAGAAGCGCAGGACTACGGTTAGACATACACTAGTTCGCTTTCAATAGCTTGAAAATACTTTTCTTTGATTCCATTCCTGGAAACCAAATCTACTTTTTTGTGTAATTTATCTTCGATGAAATCCGCTAGATCAATGAATTCAATGCCAATGGGCTGACTGAAATCTACCAGAATATCAACATCGCTGGACTCCGTAAAATCATCTCGCACGACCGAACCAAACAAGCCCAGTGAACGAATGTGGTACTTGCTTACCAACTCGGGTTTGAGGTAGGTGAGAGTTTGTAGAATGGATTGGAAGTTGGTCATAGCTATTAATTTACATTTTACTGATAGATAACGCATTACCGATGATAACACTATCTACGGTATAACAATTCTCAGCTCGGCCGTTGCAAACGGCCTTTTATTTTCAGGACGCAGTCTCCTTCGGAAGACTACGCCCAACGAGGATTATTTAAATAATCAAGATCATTCATTCTTTGTATTTGTTGTAAAAGTATAAAGTACTCACTCCACAGTCTGTTCCCCCATAGCCCCTTCAAATACAAGGGATTAAAATATTCTTTTCACAAAGATTATGAATACTGAGTTACTGAAAAAAGTTCGGAAAATTGCCTCACTACTCATCAATCCTCAAAACCAATCCCTTCAAATAACTACCCTCGGGATGAAACGCGTTGACCGGATGGTCCGGCCCTTGCGAAAGTTGGTGGATGACCCGCGCCTTGCGGCCCACCTCCATGCAGGCGGCCACGACGGTATTGTAAAATAACTCCCGATCCACGACCTGCGAACAGGAAAAGGTAAAGAGCAGCCCGCCGGGTTTTACTTTTTTAATTCCCTCGATATTCAGCCTTTTGTAGCCCTGCACGGCCCGGTGCCGCGCCGACATGCTCTTGGCAAAAGCGGGCGGGTCGAGTACCACGATGTCGTAGGTGGTGTCCTGCAGTTTGAACCAGGCCATCGTATCTTCCGCCACGGAGTGGTGGCGTTCGGAGTGTTCGTTCAGGGCCACGTTTTCGTCGCATAAAGCGATGGCCCGACCCGAGGCGTCGAGCGACACGACCGATGCGGCGCCCGCATCGAGGGCGTACACAGAGAAGCCGCCGGAATAACTGAATGCATTGAGTACCGATTTTCCGGGGGCGTAACGCGCCAGCAACTGGCGGTTTTCGCGCTGGTCGAGATAAAAGCCCGTCTTCTGGCCCTTGACCCAATCTACCAAAAAGGCGTTGCCGTTTTCGGTAATCCGGTGGGGCGTTTCTGCTTCGCCGAAGAGGTAGCCATCGGCAAAGTCCGAGGCGTATTTGCCGGGCAGCGTCTGGCGGCTTTTGTTATAGACCGCTTTCAATTCATCACCCATCACCTCCTGCAACGCCTGCGCAATATCGTCCAGGCAGCGGTGCATCCCGATCGTGTGCGCCTGCACGACTGCAACGCCGTTGTACATATCCACGATCAGGCCGGGCAGCCCGTCGCCTTCACCATGTACCAGGCGGTAGCTGTCGGTGTTGTCGAGGAGCAAATCTTTCCGCATGGTGTAGGCGTTGCCCAACCGCGTTTTCCAGAAATCGACATCTATTTCTTCCGGTTCGTAGGTCAAAATCCTGACCATGATACTACCGTCGTGGTAGTGTCCCCGCGCCAGGAACTCCATGTTGCGGTTCATTACATCCACGAGATCGCCGTCCTGCGGGTCGCCGTCCTGGCGCGAGATTGCTCCGGAAAATACCCAGGGATGACGGCGTTCTACGGCTTGTTCACGGCCTTTCTGCAGAAATAATTTTATGGGTAGGAGGGGGCTATCGTTTGACAAAATGCAGTCTGATTTTTTGATTAAATGGCATTAATCGGGTTTCAATTTCGTATCATTGTCACAATTTTACGCAATTTTTAACCCTGAATGATATTTAAACATGAATTACAACCGCCGTTTATTTCTAAAAGCCGCCGGCTTTGCCTCACTGGGGGCAGTGGCTTACCCGCTGGTTTCATGCAAAAGTGGGAATGAAAATGGCTCCGATAGCGACAGCACCACACTTGCCGGAACAGCCGCCAATACCAAAATCTCCAATTTCGGCATTCAGCTATATAGCGTCCGCGACATCATCGGGAAGGATCCCAAAGGTATTCTCAAGTCAATCGCCGATCTGGGTTACAAGGAAATCGAAGGCTACCAGGGAGATCAGGGCGTTTTCTGGGGGATGACGCCAAAAGAATTCAAAGCCTACGTGGACGAATTGGGCATGAAGATCGTCAGCACTCACGCCGACACGACCAAAGATCTTGAAAAACTGGCCAACGACTGCGCCGAGGCCGGACTCACCTACGTGCTGCAACCGCACATTGGCGCTCAGCCAAGCATCGACGAGTGGAAAAAACGCGCCGAGGAATTCAATCAACGCGGGGAGATTTGCAACAAGGGGGGCGTGAAGTTTGGCTACCACAACCACGCCTATTCCTTCGAGGAACTGGACGGACAAATTCCGCAAGAGATTCTGCTGGACAACACCGATCCATCGAAAGTAGTGTACGAACTCGATATGTGCTGGATTGCCGCCGCCAACAAAGACATCGAAGCCCACCTCACCAAATACGCCGGTCGCTACGACCTTTGCCACGTCAAAGACTTCGTACGCGAACCCGAATTCAAGCAGACTGACCTCGGCAAGGGCGTAGTCGACTACCCCAAAGCCTTGAAAGTGGCCCAGGAAACGGGTGTGAAACATTACATTGTCGAACAGGAAGAATACCCTGAATCCGCTATGGTCAGCCTGGCGCATGATGCGGATTATATGAGGAATTTGACCATTTAGAGAGCGACTATAAATTCCTGATCATTGTTCGCATTCTCAGCCGAAACGAAACTACTACTCGCCTTCAGCAGATGGTAGTTTCGTTTATAAACCCATCTCAGATGCCTGCTCAATTCACTGCCGATGCTTTCAAGACCGAACTGTTTCGTATCCTGAGTTATTGGGAAAAGTACACTCCCGATGATGAAAGAGGCGGTTTCCACGGGGCGGTGTCGTTCGACAATATTTCCAAAAAGGACGCGCCGCGCTCGGTGGTTGTCAATTCCCGGATTCTGTGGACTTTCTCGATGGCGCATCGCTTGTTCCCTAATCCAGGCTATAAAGCGATGGCCGAGCGGGCCTTTGCCTATTTGTCCCAATACTTTTTCGACAAAAAGAACGGTGGTGTTTATTGGTCCGTCACCGCCGATGGCGAGCCGCTGGAAACTATCAAACAGATGTACGGGCAAGCCTTCGCGATGTACGGTCTGAGCGAGTACTACCGAGTGTCGAAGGATGAAGGCGCCCTGAAGCTGGCAAGGGAGCTTTTTGAATATATTGAAAAATGGGCCTTCGATGCCGGACAGGGCGGTTATCTGGAAGCCGTGGGCCGAGAGGGACAGCCGATCGAGAACTACATTCTGAGCCAGTCGCCGTACATCAAGAGCATGAACACGCACCTGCACTTGGTTGAAGCGTACACCAACCTGTATGACGTGTGGCCCGACGCCCGCCTGAAAAAGCAGACGGCCGGGATGCTCGACGCCATCCTGAACCACATTGTCGATGATACCGACCGCATGAAGCTCTTTTTTACCAAAGATTGGACACCCAAAGACAAGACGATTTCCTACGGCCACGACATCGAAGCGTCGTGGTTGCTGTATGAAACCGCCGAAATTCTCCGTGACGAAGACACGATTCACCGCGTGCGGGAGCGTTGCCTGAAAATGGCTGAGGTCGCCACTTCGGGCCTGGGCAAAGATGGAGCGCTTAACTACGAGTACTTTCCTGAGACGCACCACTTGCAGTCCAACCGGAGTTGGTGGGTACTGGCCGAGCAGGTTGTGGGCTTCTACAACGCCTACCAACTAACCAAGAACGAGAAGTACCAGAGACTCGCCGAGCGAAGCTGGGAATACGTGCAGCAAAAATTCATGGACACCGAGCGTGGGGAGTGGCATACCACGGTGCAGGAAGATGGCACCATAGTCAAGGGCGATAAGATACACTTCTGGAAAGCACCCTACCATAACGCCCGGATGTGCGCCGAAATGTGGCGCAGATTAAGCTAGCCAACTGTCGAGGGCGAGAAAACTCACACTTATTTTTTTGGTAAAAGGGAGGGGCGTAATTTCGTGCTACGTTTATCAGTCTCCTCCATAACCTGACGGTCTTTTGCTAAGTTTTTTTCGAGTCAACGCCACCTACCTGAATCTCAGCCTTGTGCTATTCTTTGCGTTGCTGCGACTGCCCACGTTGTGGAGCGAAGTACCACTCCTTATTCCCGAGCTGAGCTGGATGCTGGTGGGGGAGCAGATGAACCGGGGCTTCATGCTCTACCGGGATGTTTGGGACAATGTCAGTCCGCTTTCCGGGATGGTGTATTGGGGCATCGACCGCCTTTTCGGACGTTCCCAGCTTGCCTACCAGGTAGCGGCGGGAGCAGTCTCCGTGTTCCAAATCCTGTACTTCAATTATATTCTTCGCGCCCGTGAAGTTCTACCGGAGCGTAGTCATGTGCCAGGGGCCATTTATGCTTTGTTGCTGAATATTTCCTTTGACCTCAGCACGCTGTCGCCGATGCTCATGGCTACCACTTTTCTGCTGCTGGCGCTGGGAGCAGCCATCAAAATGTTTGAACGGCGGCAGGTCACCAACGAAATCTTCGAATTAGGATTATACGTAGGGCTTGCTACGCTTTTTTACCTGCCTGCCGCGCTTTTCATGGGTTGGGCCTTCGTTTCTCTGCTTTTTTACACGGGTGCTACACTACGGCAGCACGTGCTGGGGTTCTTCGGAGCCATCTTTCCGCTGGCAATGGTTACGCTCTATTTCTACCTCAACGACAGCGTAGCTAACCTGAATCGCAACCTGCTCACCTCCGTCTTCGCTGTCAAGCAGTACGCGCTCAACGACTTCTCTTCCCTCATTTTTTCGTTAGCCATTCCAATGGCCATAGGGACGCTGGGTTTTATGCGAATGCTGGCGAGTACCCGATTCGTCAACTACCAGTCGCGCATCCAGCAGATGATGGCTATGTGGCTAATCACAGCGGCGCTTATGATTCCGCTGATGGAGTACCTGGCTCCCATGCAGTTCGTGGTTCTTGTCCCGGCCCTGGCTTATTTTGCGGCTTATTATTTTCAAAGTTTCCGTCGAATCTGGATGGCCGAGTTGCTCTTCCTGGTCGTTGTCGGAGGGATCTTGTTTATTCAATACCAGGGACTCATGAACCTTATGCCGGGCCTTACGGTAGGCCGACTCGATAATCTGAGGGCCAAGCCTGCCCTGTTGCCTGAGGCGATAACCAACAAGAAAATCCTGGTCATTGGCGACGACGAAGGCGAATACATGAACAACTTCACGGCCACGCCCTACCTCAACTGGGATTTATCGCGCTATGACCTGGAAAATCTGGACAACTTCGACAGTGTCATCCATATTTACGATAATTTCCGTCAGGATCCCCCCGACTATGTCATTGACAAGCACAACGTGATGCCCAAGCTTTTCGACCGTGTTCCGGCATTGCAAAAACGTTACAAGCCCAGTCCGTGGAAGGGGATTTACGAGAAAAGGGGGTAAGGAGTGACGACGGGGCAGCCCCGAGGTCATCACTCAGCTTTAAGTGGTCGCTTAGCAGGGGATTTTGCCCACGCGGCGCTGGTGACGTCCGCCCTCGAAGTCGGTGCTGAGGAATTTCTGTACGCTGATGAGCGCCTCTTCCAGTTCAATAAAGCGCACAGGCAGGCAGATAATATTGGCATCGTTGTGCTTCCGTGAAAGCTCCGCGATCTCCTTTTTCCACACCAAAGACGCCCGAATACCTGCGTGTTTGTTGGCCGTGATGCACACGCCTTGTCCACTGCCGCACAGCAGAATACCACGTTCATATTCCCCGTTCTCCACGGCACTCGCCACCGGGTGGGCATAGTCAGGGTAGTCTGTGGATTCGAAACTGTCGGTACCGTAGTCGGTCGGCTCGTAGCCGTTGGCTTCTAACCACTCCTTGATGGGTTGTTTGTACTCAAATCCGGCATGATCTGAGCCGATGGCAATTTTTTTCATAGTATTGCTGTTAAGTATCCCCGCCTAAGCATAATAGTTGAATGGAATCGTTATTCTTGCCAAATTAGTAATTATACAAAGGTAAAGATACTAGACTTGTAATTTGAATTGGTAACTGAGGAAAATTGAGACGAGGAGGATGAGCAAAAGTTCATTTAAAACTTCCTGATCTAGATATTCACTGGTTTACCAATTCTCTAATCGCACCGGCGACCCGGTCAAAATTAAATCGTGAAAGAAGCACTTAAAGAGAACCCCATTACCACCGAACAAATCGACATTTCACTTATGAACCCCGCCGTGCCGGAAGACGAGGCGCGGATAAAGGAGGCTTTCCAGGATCGCGACTGGAACGAAATAAAAAGCGCCGACTCCTGGGTCATCTTTAAAGTTATGGCCGAATTTGTGGAGGGTTTTGACAAACTTGCCAAAATCGGGCCTTGCGTGTCCGTCTTTGGCTCCGCCCGCACCACGACTGACAATCCTTATTACGGCATCGCCGAAGAAATTGCCGCCAGACTGGTGCAGAAAGGCTACGGTGTCATCACAGGCGGAGGACCAGGAATTATGGAAGCCGCCAACAAAGGAGCCTTCGAGCAAAACGGCAAGTCGGTCGGCCTGAACATCCAACTACCGTTCGAGCAGCATAGCAATCCGTTCATAGACCCTGACAAGAACATGGACTACGATTTCTTTTTCGTCCGGAAAGTCATGTTCGTTAAGTACTCTCAGGGCTTCATCGTGCTGCCTGGCGGCTTCGGCACGCTCGACGAACTTTTTGAGGCACTCACCCTAATTCAAACCAAGAAAATTGGTCGCTTTCCAATCGTAATGGTAGGAAAAGAATATTGGACAGGCTTAATCGACTGGATTGAAGGGACGATGCTGGAAGCTCAGAACAACATCAGCCCCGGCGACTTGAAGCTCTTCAGCGTGGTAGAAACCCCCGATGAAGCAGTACGTGTAATCGAAGAATTCTATTCGAAGTACTTGTTGAAACCCAACTTCTGATTCCGCTCTCGGGGTCAAGGGTTAACGGTTGATGGTCAACGGCGTTCATGCGATTACTATTTTGAAGTCTGCGAACCGTTAACCACTAACCTTTTACCCGAAATCAGAAGCTTAGGTAAGGTTCCCACTTCCGCAGTGTGGCTTCGTCCAGAATTCGCACCGCCTTCATAGCTTCTGGTGAAGCGTAGGGACCGTGTTGTTCGCGATAGCGGACGATGACTTCATTGAGTTTTTTGTTGCGAAAATACGGGTGACGGTAGAGTTCCTCGGGAGTGACTTTATTAATATTGATCTTTTTTGGCGCGGTTTGCACGCGACCATATCGCCTCA